>JBMYPM010000101.1:0-5456 GCA_049600275.1 Porticoccaceae bacterium
CCACCCTGCATCTCAGCGGGTTTCAATTTGCCATCGCGAGCCTTGAGGGCCAGATCCATAATATCCGCAGAAATTTCCCAGATACCCTTTTCATCGACATCTTTAATTACCGGTACAACCAGGCCGCGCGGAGTATCTACAGCCATACCAATATTGCAGTAGTGCTTCTGCACAACAGTCTCACCGTCTGCGCCCATAGAGCGGTTAAAGATAGGATTAGCCTGCAGCGTTGCTCCCAGCGCCTTGATCAGGAAGGCCACTGGTGTAACCTTTACACCACGCTTTTCACCCTCGGCTTTAAGCCCTTTGCGGAAATCTTCAAGCTCAGTAATATCGGCGTCATCAAACTGGGTAACATGGGGAATATTCAACCAGTTGCGCTGCATATTGGCCGCTGTCAGCTTCTGGATCTTGCTTAACTTAATCTCTTCAATCTCACCAAACTGGCTGAAATCAACCGCAGGAATTGGCGGAATACCAGCACCACCAGCAACTGGGGCTGGCGCTGCAGCGCTGTCTTTATTTTTCATTACCTGTTTTACAAAGTTGCTGACATCGTCCTTTTGGATACGACCCTTGGGGCCTGTACCAGAAACCTCGGTCAGGTCTACACCCAGCTCACGGGCCAGCAGGCGCACTGCGGGGCCGGCGTATACATCACCGCTGGAGATAACTGGCTCCGGCGCGGACTGTGCTTCTTCAGCAGCTGCAGGCGCTGCTTCGACAACAGGCGCAGGGGCTGGATCAGCGGCCTGGGGTGCAGGTGCTGCAGCTGGCTCAGGGGCAGATTCTTCAGCAGCGGAAGTGACTTCAAACAACGCAACATCATCACCAGTGCCCAGTTTATCGCCCTCGGCAACAACAATTTTTAAGACAGTACCTGAATGGGTAGATGGAATATCCATAGTCGCTTTATCCGACTCAAGGATAATCAGGGTATCGCCCTCGCTGACCTCGTCGCCTTCAGCAACACAGATCTCAATCACGTCAACCTTGTCATCGCTGCCGATATCCGGCACCTGAACCATCAGTTCAGAAGCCGCGGCTGGTGCACTGGCGGCAACAGCAGGAGCAGCTTCCGCAACGGGTTCTTCAACAACAGGCGTCTCTTCGACGGCTTCAGGCTGCGGCTCTTCAGCAACAGCTTCACCGGCAACTTCTATCTCAGCAATAGGATCGCCAACACTCACTGTGGCACCCTCTTCAACCAGGTACTTGGTAAAGACACCGGCTGAAGGGCTGGGTATATCCATGGTCGCTTTATCCGATTCCAGAACCAGCAGGGAATCCTCAACCTCAACGTTGTCACCAGGGGCCAGGCCCAGCTCGATTACTTCAACTGTCTCGGCACCGCCAAGGTCTGGTACTACTACTGTTTGTATTGTCACATTGAATCCTTTATTAGCATTTTTTTTGCAGGCTGGCTTTTGCAAACCAGCCACAGGCCCAGCCTATCTGTAAACTATAAACGCAATTAAACTTCTAATGGATTGGCCTTTTCAGGATCAATACCAAATTTCTTTATTGCCTTAGCCACTACCGACGCCTTGATCTTACCCTCATCGGCCAGTGCTTTCAGCGCCGTAACAGTAATAAAGTGTCTGTCGACCTCGAAGAAGTGACGCAGCGCAGCGCGACTGTCACTGCGACCAAAGCCATCAGTACCCAGCACATACAGCGGGTTATCTATATAGGCACGCAACTGCTCGGAGTAGTTTTTCATATAGTCGGTGGCGATAACCACTGGCTCAGAAGTACCTTCCAATTGCTCAGAAACATAAGACTGCTTAGCTTCCTTATCCGGATGCAACAGGTTCCAGCGATCTACAGCCTGACCTTCACGGGTCAATTCGTTAACACTGGTCAGACTCCAGATATCGGCTTCAACTTTGTAATCTTTCTTCAAGATTTTAGCTGCTTCGCGAACTTCATTAAGAATCGTACCAGCACCCATCAACTGAACTTTCAGATCGCCTTTAGCGCCCTGCTCGAACTTGTACATACCTTTGATAATGCCCTCTTCGGCACCTTCAGGCATAGCCGGCTGAACGTAGTTCTCGTTCATGGTGGTCAGGTAGTAGAAGCAATTCTCTTTATCTTCAAACATACGCTTAACACCATCCTGGACAATCACTGCCAGCTCGTAGCTATAAGTAGCATCGTAGCTTTTACAGTTAGGAATAGTATTGGCAAGAATATGGCTGTGGCCATCCTGGTGCTGCAGACCTTCACCGTTAAGTGTGGTTCTACCTGCAGTTGCACCGATCAGGAATCCACGCGCCTGACTGTCGCCAGCGGCCCAGGCCAGATCGCCGATACGCTGGAAACCAAACATTGAGTAGAAGATATAGAATGGAATCATCGGACAGTCACTGGTGCTGTAGGCAGTTGCCAGAGCCAACCAGGCAGACATAGCGCCGGCTTCGTTAATACCCTCTTCGAGAATAACGCCCTTCTTGTCTTCCTTGTAGTACATCACCTGCTGGTGATCGTGAGGCACGTATTTCTGGCCTTCAGAGGTATAAATACCCAGCTGACGGAACATGCCTTCCATACCAAAGGTACGCGCTTCATCGGGAACAATTGGCACCACAGAGCTGCCAATAGTCTTATCTTTAACCAGTGTTGACAGCACGCGAACAAACGCCATAGTGGTAGAGATTTCTCTTTCACCACTGCTCTCCAACTGCTTTTTAAAGGTCTCCAGACCTGGTGCCTTCATCGCTGTGAAGTCGGCCTGACGAGCTGGCAAGGATCCGCCCAAAGACTTGCGACGTCTGCGCATGTACTCGAGTTCAGGGCTGTCTTCAGCGGGACGGTAGTAAGGAACCGACTCCAGATTGTCGTCCGATACCGGGATGCCGAAACGATCGCGGAAGCCACGCAAGCTTTCGATATCAAGCTTCTTAATTGAGTGAGTATCGTTGGCCGCTTCGCCAGAGCCACCCAGTCCATAACCTTTAACAGTCTGAGCCAGAATAACCGTTGGCTGACCTTTGTGCGCTGCCGCTTCCGCATAGGCTGCGTAAACTTTGTAAGGATCGTGACCACCGCGGTTCAGATACATAATCTGCTCGTCGGTCATATCTTTAACCAACTCAAGCAGCTCAGGATACTTGCCAAAGAAGTGTTCACGGGTATAGGCGCCACCGTTAAACTTGTAGTTCTGCAACTCACCGTCACAGACTTCGTTCATACGCTTAACCAACAGACCAGTGGTATCTTTTTCAATCAGGCGATCCCAGTGACGGCCCCAGACAACTTTAATCACGTTCCAGCCAGCACCGCGGAATACACCTTCGAGTTCCTGCATAATTTTGCCGTTACCGCGCACAGGGCCATCGAGACGCTGCAGGTTACAGTTAACAACAAAGGTCAGGTTTTCCAGCTGCTCGCGACCAGCCAGCGAGATAGCACCCAAGCTTTCCGGCTCATCACACTCACCGTCACCAAGGAATGCCCAAACCTTACGATCACCGCGAGGCACCAGGCCACGGGCTGACAGGTAACGCATAACATGCGCCTGGTAGATCGCCTGAATTGGGCCAAGACCCATAGATACAGTTGGGAACTGCCAGTAGTCCGGCATCAACCAGGGGTGTGGGTAAGACGACAGACCACCGCCATCGACTTCGCGACGGAAATTATCCATCTGCTCTTCGTTAAGGCGTCCTTCAAGGAAAGAGCGCGCATACATACCTGGGGCACTGTGTCCCTGGAAGAAGATCAAATCACCGAGATGATCGCCCTCGGGGCCACGGAAGAAATAGTTAAAGCCAACATCATAAAGTGTCGCTGCAGAGGCGAAGCTGGCAATATGACCGCCGATACCTTCGCTCTTCTTATTGGCACGCATAACCATCGCCAGAGCATTCCAGCGAATAATTGAACGGATGCGACGCTCCATAAACAGATCGCCAGGCATACGCTTCTCGCGATTGGCCGGGATAGTATTATGGTAGGGAGTGGTAACAGAAGAAGGCAGTCTTAAGCCTTGTTTGCTAGCGTGATCCTGCAGTTGATTGAGAAGGAAGGTAGCTCTTTCATCACCATGGGTTTTACACACAGAGTCGAAGGCTTCCAGCCATTCTTGAGTTTCAAACGGATCTAAGTCCTGAGTCATTTGTCACCAGCCAGTTATCAATTAGTCATTTTTTCGTAGGGCCTTATATACAAGTGTTAATGTATAACATGCCCCGAAAAATCAGGCGCTAATCTTAATGGAGCCGAGCTACAAAATCAACGGGAAGCCCAGATTTAAAAGCCTGCACAGGTTTTATTTAGTTAAAAAAATTAAACCCCTAAGCAGCTGCTGAAAAGGGATATTTTTGAAATCAATGCAAGTTGGCAGAAATCCAACAGCGTTTATTCACTAAAAACTTAGAACTCGTATCGGTAAACCCCACCCTCTTCTCGCAGATCAATCGCAGTATTTTCCGCGCCGGGATCGGCAGTCTCAACCGAGAGGATTCTGGCATCAGCATCCACTACAGCCTTGTAAGCCTGTTTTAAATTATCCAGGCTAATACGGGAAATCTCCCCGGAGAGGCGCTGGCGGAAATCGAAATTGCTATACCCCAGGTTTACCGATTCCATAAAGCGGTTATTCAACTCAGCGAGATTCTTTGGTGTCTCCTGCAAATTGCTCAACACCGAACTCTTATAGCGATTGAGGTCTTCCTCATTGAGAAGCTCAACCTGCTCAGTGTAGCCAGTCAGAAACTGATCAAACTCTGAACGCAATGCCTGTTCATCGACTGAAGATGACTGCACCAGCAGTGCCAGTCCGGGAACCCGGAGATGATTATTGGCAAAAGCGGCGACCACATAACCCAGCTGTTTCTCGGTGCGCAAGTTGGTGTAAAACGGCGCCGAGAGCATTTCAGCGATCAGCAGCATTTGGGCGCGCTCACCAAGACTGTCATTGCGACCCTGTAAATAGAGCATTAGCGCCGCATCAGTGTGGTCCACAGGGATCTGTGCGTGATAGTTATTTTTACCGGCGGGCTCTAATTTGGCCACCCTCTGCACAGGCTGTAGCGGTTTAAGCTGAGTCCAGCCGGAGAGGCTGGCAACAATCTGCTCGGCAGACTTTTTACTGTGGTTACCACTGATCAGCACTTTTAACTGCAGCTTAGCCTTCAGGTCTTGCACCAACTCTGCAAGCTCGGGCATCGACAACTGGTTAACTGCCGCGGCTTTTTGCAGTGGCGTCCACTGACCCTTCAGCACGGAGTAGAGAGTTGAGACAACCTGGCGAAACGGGTACTCACGGCGAAAATTGCGCAGTTCGCGAAACATTGTCTGCTGAATGCGATCAAAGCGCGCCTGCTCCCATTGGGGATTTTCCAGCGCTGCAAGAATATCCTCAAGAAGGGCCAGCTGGCGATCTGAATAACCACCGATTACAAGAGTAAAACCCTTACTTGTCGGTTGCAGGCTAAAGTCCAGCCCCG
>JBMYPM010000102.1:0-5313 GCA_049600275.1 Porticoccaceae bacterium
TTCAATTCAGCTCTTGTGTAAACTTAAAGAGCCCAGGTGCGGCTCTGGTCAATTAAAGCTTTTCAGAGTGCTCAGACAGGTACTCAGCTACACCAGCAGTGGTGTCCTTCATGCCCGCATCACCTTTATTCCAACCTGCAGGACAAACTTCGCCATGCTCTTCGTGGAAGTTAAGTGCATCAACCATACGCAGCATCTCATCGACATTGCGACCCAGTGGCAGGTCGTTGACTACCTGGTGACGAACAGTGCCCTCTTCGTCAATAAGGAAAGAGGCGCGGAATGCGATGCCTGCTTCAGGGTGCTCAACGTCATAGGCGTTGCAGATCTCATGCTTAACATCGGCAACCAGGGTGTATTTCACCTGGCCAATACCGCCATCATTGATTGCAGTGTTGCGCCATGCGTTGTGAGAGAACTGAGAGTCAATTGAAACACCGATTACTTCCACGCCGCGGCTCTGGAATTCTGCATAGCGGTGATCAAAGGCGATCAGCTCTGATGGGCAGACAAAGGTGAAATCCAAAGGGTAAAAGAAGATAACTGCTTTCTTGCCTTTGATGCTCTCTGCCAGATTAAAGTTTTCGACGATTTCGCCGCTTCCGGTTACTGCAGCAGCAGTAAAGTCAGGTGCTGACCTTCCAACTAATACACCCATTTCAATTCTCCTGTGATAAAGGTTAGTAAAAAATATAACTATAAAGTACTCCGAGCCATTTGACCCGAAGCATTAAAATGTAAAATTACTCTGCGGCTGGTGCCGCTTCGTCAATCAATGGCTTTAGCTCGCCTTTTTCATGCATCTCGGTGACGATATCACAGCCACCAATAAGCTCGCCATTGACCCACAACTGTGGAAAAGTCGGCCAGTTGCCGAAGGCCGGCAAGTTAGCGCGGATCTCTGGATTAGATAGAATATCAACATAGGCAAAACGCTGCCCACAGCCCATTAAAGCCTGCACTGTGCGCGCAGAAAAGCCGCACTGGGGCTGATTGGGTGAGCCCTTCATATAAAGAATAATCGAGTTGTTTTCTACCTGGTCACGAATGGTTTCCATAATGTCCATAAAGACAAATTCCTCTGAATTAATAAACTGCTACAAATAACCTCTATTTTAACCGTTTACGCGTACTTGCGACAGCATCTAATCCTTTTTTTACGCAGTGAATTTTGTACGCGGCGACTGCAGGACCAGATTTGTACCCACTAAATATTAAACGCAAATGAGAATGATTTGCATTTACATTTAAGTCTGAGTATAGTGGCGTCTCAATTTGATCAGGCGTGGGCTTTCTTGCAACCAGCACAGGGAAGTTTAGGCAAAAATACATACCCCAAAATAGGAATTAAGTAATGAAGAAGCAACTACTCGCCACTGTAATAGGCTTGAGTTTCGCTGCTACTACCCAGGCAGCAACACCCAGCGCAGAGGAAATGTGGGAGATCATCCAAAAGCAGCAAAAGGAAATCTCAACCCTAAAAAACCAGTTAGATAAAAATGATTCACGTATCACTGAAACTGAGATCATCGCCGAAGCGACCATCAGTGCCGTGGAAGAAATCTCCCTGGCCCCCGCCGCCAGCAATAAAACCCATATCGGTGGCTATGGTGAGCTGCACTACAACAAACTGGAAAAAGATGATGGCAGCGGCGACAAAGATGCTGTGGATTACCACCGCTTTGTTTTGTTTACCTCTCACCAATTTACCGACAATATTCGCTTTTTCTCGGAGCTTGAAGTTGAGCACAGCATTGCCGGTGACGGGCAGGTAGGTGAAGTTGAGCTGGAGCAGGCCTATGTAGAATGGGATCTTGCTAATAACAAATCTGCCAAGGCAGGACTGTTCCTTATGCCTATTGGCATCCTTAACGAGACCCATGAGCCTGATACTTTTTACGGTACGGAACGAAATGCTGTTGAGAAAAACATTATTCCTGCCACCTGGTGGGAAGCCGGTGCCGCACTTAGCGGTGAATTATCACCAGGCTTAAGATACGATATTGCTGCTCACTCGGGACTGTTTCTCGATGATGGCGAATACAAGCCTCGCGATGGCCGCCAGAAAGTGGGTAAAGCCAAAGCCGACGATATGGCCTTTACCGGTCGCCTGAAATACACCGCTATTCCGGGCCTGGAACTGGCAGCCTCCCTGCAAATGCAAACGGATATGCGCCAGAATGAAGGCGACAAGATTGGTGGCACCCTGTTTGAAACCCACCTGGCCTGGCAGAAAGATGACTTTCAGCTGCGCGCACTCTACGCAAGCTGGGACTTCGATGACGCCATTAACAGTATTAAAGCCGGTGCCGACGAGCAGACTGGTTTCTACATCGAGCCCTCGTACAAGATCACTGACAAACTCGGCGTCTTCGCCCGAATCAGTGAGTATGACAACACCGCCGGCAGTGCTGCTGACAGTGCAATTGAGCAAATCGACCTGGGTGTAAACTACTGGCTGCACCCCAATGTGGTATTTAAAATTGATTACCAGAATCAGGACAACAGCTCGGGTACAGGTAGCGATGGCATCAATATCGGTGTTGGGTTCTCTTATTAAGAAGATAGCTCTAGATGCTTAAAAACCTAATTAACAACCTTGTTTACAACCATTTTAGTAAATTAATTTTTACTGGTTTGTTGACCACAACCCTCTTGGCATCTCCGCAGTTGAGTGCCAAGGGGGTTTATCAGTCTGGCCCGGATTTTATTGCCGAAGTTTTTGCTCCCCGGCAACCCGAAGCCGGTGTGCTCTGGTTCAATGACAGCATCCGCCAGCAGGCAGAAAAAATTCTAGGTCACCGGGTGTTGGGATTGCGGGTTCGCTACCATCAATCTGCCGGCAAGACAGCCTGGATTCTCAACGAGATTGGCAAGGAGATGCCCATCACCATAGGTGTTGTTATCGACCAGGGTAAGATTTCCAGCGTAAAAATTCTCGCCTACCGGGAGAGCCGCGGTGGTGAAGTGCGCTACCCTGCCTATATGGCGCAATATCAGGGAGCAAGCCTGACCGACAGATACAAGTTGGACAAATCTATTGATGGTATAACCGGAGCAACGCTATCTGTTTGGGCAGTAAATAAGGTAGCGGCGCTGGCTTTGTATTATCATAGCCTGGTAATCCCACAGCCTGAATCCACAAAGTAGACAAGCGAGACTCGGTGAAATCTAGCAACTCCGTAAAAACAAATATTATCTGGCATCGCCGTCTTGGCCTGTCAGTTTTTCTGCTGCTGATTTTTCTCGCCATCTCCGGCTTTGCCCTAAATCACTCCCCTGCCCTGAAGCTGAATAAAATCAGCCTTTCAAACAGCTGGCTGCTTTCATGGTACGGATTGGAAAAACCGCTTATCACAGGGTTCGAGCTGGACGGCAAATGGCTCTATAAGAGCGGTAACAACCTGCTCTATGTTGACAGGCAGGCTGTGGCACCCTGCTCCGCTCCCCTGCTCTCGGTGGCCGAAAGTACAAATATTCTTTTCGCCCTCTGTGCAGATACACTGCACCTGCTGACTAAAAACGGGCAATTGCTGGAAAGTTTCAGCCAGCTGGATGGTCTGCCTCTCGATGCCCGGGCAATTTCGGCGACTGGTAATACAGTCTACCTGGCAACCGATTCGGCGGTGCTTGAATTCAATCCTGACAGCCTCGCCCTTAAGCCCGCTTTAGCAACAGACCCAGCCTCGCTGAATAGCCTGACTGACCAGGCGCCTGTGCCTGAATCCCTGGAGCAAAAACTGGACAATACTGGTCCCAGCATTTCCCTGGAAACTGTAATTCTCGACCTCCACAGCGGTCGTTTCTTTGGTCAGTTCGGGGTTCTGGTTATGGATATTGTCGGGCTGCTGATCTGTATTCTGTCGATTACCGGATTAATGGCCTGGATAAACCGTCTGCGGCAGATCAAGCAATAGTTACTTCAACTACAATCCCATATTGCCAGCATAAATAAACCGCGATACTATTTGCTACCATATAGATACACAAAGCTGGTTTACAGACTTCTGGCTACAACCAAATGGGCAGCGCAGCTGCCTTTTTTTATTGCGTTAAAAAGTGACGTTAAAAAACGCAAAGGAAGCTATAAAGACAATGACGACTAAAGCATTAATGAACACCTACGGCACCAAGGCCGCCACTCTTGTGAAGGGAGAAGGTGCCTGGCTGTGGGACGCAAAGGGAAATAAGTATCTCGACGCCCTCTCGGGCATCGCGGTCTGCGGACTGGGCCATTCCCACCCCGCTATTGCAAAGGCTGTTGCCGAACAGGCCTCGGTTCTCACTCACTGCTCAAACTTCTTTGCCATCCCCAACCAGGTAGCACTGGCAGATAAACTCTGCGCGGCCTCCGGTATGGACAAAGTATTCTTCGGTAACTCTGGAGCCGAAGCTAATGAAGCGGCAATCAAGATGGCACGCCTCCATGGCCACAAGAAAGGCATTAAGCTGCCCACTGTGCTGGTAATGGACAATGCATTTCATGGCCGTACCCTGGCGACACTCAGCGCCTCAGGCAGCCGCAAGGTTCAGGCGGGATTTGAACCTCTGGTGCGTGGCTTTGCCCGCGCACCCTTTGACGATATCAAATCCCTAGAGACTATCGCCGAGAATAACCCTAATATCTGTGCACTGTTTGTCGAGCCGATCCAGGGTGAGGGCGGTATTCGCGTTGCCGCAGATTCCTATCTGCAACAACTTCGTGAATTCTGCACTGAGAAAGGCTGGTTGCTGATGCTCGATGAAGTACAAACCGGCAATGGGCGCACAGGAAAATATTTCTACTACCAACACCAGGGCATTATTCCCGATGTTGTCACTACCTCTAAAGGTCTCGGCAATGGCGTGCCAATTGGCGCCTGCCTGGCCCATGGTGAAGCGGCTGAATTGATGCAGCCGGGAAATCACGGCTCTACCTTTGGCGGCAACCCTCTCGCCTGTGCCGCTGCGCTGGCAGCAATTACTGCAATTGAAGAGGAGAATCTCTGCGAGCGCGCAACGGTCCTTGGCGACAGGCTTATGGCTGGTTTTAGGTCGGCACTGGCAGATGTTCCCCATGTAAAAGAGATTCGTGGCAAGGGCTGTATGATCGGTATCGAAATCGACAAGCCGTGCAAATCACTTTTCCCGGCAGCCATGGCTAAAGGTCTAATTATTAATGTCACCGCAGATTCAGTGATCAGGCTGCTGCCACCCATGGTAATGAGCGACGCTGAAGCAGACCAGGTTGTGGCGATTCTCGCCCCACTGATTAAAGATTTCCAACAGGATTAAACCAGAGCAATTTGCCATGACTACCAGACATTTTCTTAC
>JBMYPM010000103.1:0-5261 GCA_049600275.1 Porticoccaceae bacterium
TAAATAATTCAACAGCAATACTGCAAGTTGACCTCAACAGCCCACCACCGCCAGCAACGCCCCTTATCTTGGTTATGGCTATGCCGCGACCAAAGATGTTGCGGCGCAGCCTGCAGACCATCGCCACCATGGGCGTAAAGCAGCTCTACCTGATCAACTCTTACCGGGTTGAGAAAAGCTTCTGGCAAACACCGTTTCTAAAGCCCGAGGCAATTGAAGAGGATTTTATCCTGGGATTGGAGCAATCACGTGATACGCAACTTCCAGAGCTGCACATACGCAAACGGTTTAAACCCTTTGTCGAAGATGAACTGCCAGAGATCATCAAAGACAGCAAAAACCTGCTCGCCCATCCGCTGACTGAAAGCCGCTGTCCAATTGATATTCAACAGCCGGCAACACTGGCTATAGGTCCCGAAGGCGGCTTTATACCCTACGAGGTGGAGATGTTGAATACAGCAGGCTTTGAGACCGTCCATATAGGCCCGCGTATTCTACGGGTGGAAACCGCTGTTCCAGCGCTTATCTCAAGGCTTTTTCCGGCCTGAACAGGAACAAGTTAAAACTAGCGCCGGCGCGGCTTTATTCGCGATGAACGGGGTTGGGACTTCAACTTCGGCCGGGGCTTTTTCGAATCACGACGCATAATTTCCTTCTCGCGACGAGACTCTCCCGGCACCAGGTATCCATCACCACTGCCAATCAGGTCAGAGCGGCCCATGCGCCGCAGTGCCTTGCGCAGTATTGGCCAGTTCTCGGGATCGTGATAGCGCAAAAAAGCCTTGTGCAGTGTTCGCTGCTCCTGGCTCTTGGCACTAAAAATCTTCTCGCTGTTATTTTTTCCCAAGGGCTTAAGCGGGTTTTTCTCGGTGAAGTACATGGTAGTGGCCGAGGCCATTGGCGACGGATAGAAGCTCTGCACCTGGTCAACCCGGAAGCCATTGGTTTTTAGCCAGAGCCCGAGACTCATCATATCTTCATTGGTTGAACCCGGGTGCGCCGAAATAAAATAAGGAATCAGGTACTGCTTTTTGCCCGCCTCTTTAGAGTAGCGTTCAAACATTTCCTTAAACTCATAATAGCTGCCCATACCAGGCTTCATCATTTTGCTTAGCGGGCCATCCTCGGAATGCTCCGGGGCTATTTTCAGGTAGCCACCCACATGGTGGGTAACCAGCTCTTTAACATATTCCGGATCACGCACTGCCAGGTCATAGCGCAGGCCTGAGGCAACCACGACCTTTTTCACACCGGGCAGATCTCGGGTTTTGCGATACAACTGGGTGGTGTGCTTGTGATCAGTCTCCAGATTGACACAGATTGTCGGGTAGACACAGGAAGGTCGACGACAGGTCTCTTCAATCTTTTTATCCTTGCAATTAAGGCGATACATATTCGCTGTCGGGCCACCAAGATCGGAGATAACCCCGGTAAAGCCCGGCGTCATATCGCGAATTTTTTCCACTTCATTTAGGATCGACTCTTCCGAGCGGCTCTGGATAATCCGCCCTTCATGCTCGGTGATTGAACAGAAGGTACAGCCACCAAAACAACCGCGCATTATATTCACCGAAAAGCGAATCATATCGTAGGCGGGAATTTTACTCTCACCATAGGTTGGGTGAGGCACTCGTTTGTAGGGCTGGTCAAACACCCAATCCAGTTCCTCAGTCTCCAGTGGAATGGGCGGCGGATTGACCCAGATATCATTGCGCCCCTGGTTCTGCACCAGTGGACGGGCATTGCCAGGATTGGTTTCACGGTGAAAAATACGATCGGCATGGGCATATAAAACCGGATCTTTCGTCACCTGGTCAAAAGACGGCATGCGAATATAAGTGCTGTTTGGATCAGTTTTAATCGCCTGGGTATCCGGAACAATTGCCAGTGGCTGCGGCTGCTGGTTAATCTCCTCCAGATTGACCTGGCCTGTTGCACAGGTCGACGGATTATCTGCACGCATTCGAATAGTCTTGGCATCATCTGTATCGCCAGCTTTTGAAGACTCATAGGGATTCTTCGGTTTAGCCAGCGGTCCGGGCTGGTCAACCTGGGTCGAATCGATTTCACGCCAGCCCCTGGGAATATTTCTGCACAGGTAAGCGCTGCCGCGAAGATCGGTAATATCGCGAATCGCTTCACCGCGAGCCATTCTGTGGGTCAGCTCAATCATCGCCCTCTCTGCATTGCCGTAGAGCAGAATATCCGCGGTCGAATCAATCAGCACTGAACGCTTAACCGACTCCGACCAGTAATCATAATGTGCCAGGCGACGCAGGCTGGCCTCTATACCACCGACCACCACCGGGGCATCGGAATAGGCTTCGCGACACTTTTGGGTGTAGACAGTCACCGCCCGATCAGGCCGTTTGCCACCAAGGTCATCCGCCGTGTAGGCATCGTCATGACGCAGGCGGCGATCCGCTGTGTAGCGATTGATCATTGAATCCATATTGCCGGCGGTGACACCAAAATAGAGGTTCGGCTTACCCAGCGCCCTAAAGCTTTCAGGGTCTCGCCAGTCGGGCTGGGAGAGAATACCCACCCTGTAACCCTGGGCTTCCAGAACACGCCCTATAACCGCCATACCAAAACTCGGGTGATCCACATAGGCATCCCCGGTTACCAGGATCACATCGCAACTATCCCAGCCGAGCTGATCCATCTCGTCCCGAGACATCGGCAAAAATGGCGCTGGCAATAAACATTCAGCCCAGTACTTTGGGTAGTCATAGAGAGCTGTTGGTGTCTGCTGTTTTACTGGCATCTGTAAATACGCTTTTGCTATAGGGTTAAAACGGCGGCCATTGTAACGGATTTAGGCCATTGGAGAGCGATTGTTTCAACCATAAAAAACCACCCTGCACTTATACGCCCGTGACGCTTCTTATGATTAAAATTTTTTGTCGCTAATCTTTTTTTTGCGAATGAGAATCAATATTATTAACATTCAGCCAAATCTGGCGTACAATTGGGTTATAACCCGCCAACTGAGAGATAAATTATCCAATGACACTCTGGGACCTTAAACAGGGAGCCACCGCTACCGTTGACAGCTTTGTCTCAAGTCTTGAGAGCAGCTACAGAACACGCCTTAGCGAACTGGGCTTCCATCCCGGCGAGTTGATCTCCTGCGTGCTCTCCCCCAGCCTTGGCGCACCCAAACTCTACAGGGTAAATAACAGCGTTTACTCCCTCGATGACAGCGTTGCTTCGCTGATCAAAGTCGGCCCCAAAGCCGGCAATGACAAATAAGCCTATTTAATGTCAAAAACCATTCTTATTGGCAGTCCCAACTCCGGCAAAAGTTTACTCTTTAACCGGCTTACCGGCCTCAACCAGAAAGTCGCCAACTTTCCCAGCATTACAGTGAATATCAACGCCGGCAAAAGCCTTGCACACCCCGCCAATGAATTTCTCGACTTCCCCGGCGCCTATTCCCTGCAGACAATCTCCGGGGAGGAAAAAGTAGCAGTAGACGCATTTTACACTGCGCTCAATGATCCAGAGACCAGTACGGTTGTCTGTGTTGTCGATGCAACCCGTCTTGAGAAGGGATTAATTTTTGCCCTGCAGGTCATCAATGCCTGTGCCAAACATCAAAAACCGCTGGTTATTGCGGCCAATATGGTCGACGTGCTGGAACAGCACAGCCTCAACCTGGATATTGCCGGCCTGGAAAAGGCACTGGGCGTTCCAGTTATAGCTGTTTCCGCAAAAACCGGCAGCGGCCTTGAGCAATTGCAAGATACGGTGATCAATCACCGCGACCTGCCAATAGCTTACAATAGCGATATTATCGCCAGTGATGAATCCGTCACCCACCGCCAGGCCCAGCAGCTGGCAGCCAATTATGGCCCCAAGGGTGATCTGCTTATCAATGCCCAGACCCGACTCGATGAGTTTTTCCTTCACTCTTGGTTTGGCGGCATGAGTTTCCTGGTCATTATGTACCTGCTATTCCAGAGTATCTTTACCTGGGCGGCGCCGGTGATGGATGGCGTCGAGAGCGGCCTGCAGCTAATGGCTGAACTTACTCTTCCCCTTTTACCAGAGGGCGTAATCAGCGACTTTACCGCCGATGCGCTGTTTGGTGGCCTAGGTGCATTCCTGGTCTTTGTGCCGCAGATATTTGTACTTACCCTGGTTGTGGGTATGCTTGAAGATAGCGGCTATCTGGCACGGGCGGCGGTTATCTGCCATAAACCACTGCGCCTCTTTGGCCTGACCGGCAAAAGCTTTATCCCCATGCTGTCCAGTGTCGCCTGCGCTATTCCCGGTATTTACGCCGCCCGCACAGTAGACTCACCGCGCAAGCGCTGGCTTACCTACCTGGCAATCCCGCTGATGCCCTGCTCCGCGCGACTGCCTGTTTACAGCCTGTTAATTGCCGCCTTTATTCCCGCCAGCAATATGTTCGGCGGACTCCTCGGCTGGCAGGGGCTGGCGATGTTTGGCATCTACGTATTCGGTATTGTCTGCGGCCTACTGGTCACATCACTGGTATCCAAAACCAATAGAGAAATGCAGAGCGACCTGCCCTTTGTCCTGGAAATGCCCCCCTATCGACTGCCCTCCTGGCGACCATTGCTGCGCAATGCCTGGGGTCGCAGCAAACACTTTGTCACCAAAGCCGGTAAGGTGATTTTCCTGGTTACCGTGATTATCTGGTTGCTCGGCTACTTCCCCAACCAGGGAGCCGATTTGGGTCAATCCTGGCTGGGCACCATGGGCCAGTGGATCGAACCGGCCTTTGCCCCCTTTGGTCTCGACTGGAAATACGGCGTGGCAATTCTCACCTCATTTTTAGCCCGCGAGGTGTTTGTTGGCACACTGGGAACTTTGTTTGGTATTGAAGGCGGCGAAGAAAATATAATCTCCCTGGCAGAGCATATTCAAAATAGCGGATTGCCGGTCGGCGCCGGCTTTGCCCTGCTGGTGTTTTTCTCAATCGCCCTGCAATGTGTATCCACCCTGGCAGTGCTGCGCAAAGAGACCGGCTCATGGCGTCTTCCCGCCCAGCTATTTGTCAGCTACAGTATCCTTGCCTATGCAGCTGCCTGGCTGACCTTCCTTATAGTACAGGCAGTTGCCGCATAAAAATCCCAGGTGATTGCACAATGAGTGCCGAAAACCTAAGCTTCCAGCGCAACAAAACCAGCCAAAACAAAAGCCGCGCATCTATGCAGAGTATTGATATCCAGGAAATACCCTACCAGCCCAACAGTGAAGAGCTGTTTGAAGCTGTTCGCGACCTGCCG
>JBMYPM010000104.1:0-5240 GCA_049600275.1 Porticoccaceae bacterium
GCAACAGTCTGTTGCTGGGACTGGGAGCCAGTTTCGAGTTGGATTCAGGCTGGGTTAGCGATGCCTTTTACAGCTACTTTAGTATTCTCGACGATATAGAAATTCGCTCGGGCAACCATCCTGACTCGCCGGATTTTGTTTCCGATAATGAGGGTTTTAAAGCGCGTATCACCGAATATGATAATACCGGCTGGCAGATATTTGATCTCAAGTTCGCCACTGATACCTGGTTGGGTGATGACCAGCAGAGACTGTCTGTAGGGCTGCATTACGATGACTATGAGTTAAATTACATCGTCGATGACTACAACAGTATTACCGGCCTTCGCGATACAGATGAAACTGATGGCGATCTGGCAACAGGTCGCTCGGATAGCGGCGGTAAGGCCAGCACAGTGGCGCTGTTTGCCCACTACGGTTACGCCATCTCCGATGCCTGGGATATCTCCCTTGGGCTGCGCTATGAAGAGTGGGAAGCCACCGAGGGCTTTATTGGCGCCACCCAAACCCCCGAGCGTTCCGAGACAGGTTTATCGCCCAAGCTATCGATTGCCTGGGTGCCCAACGACAGCCAGCAGCTGCGCTATTCAGCGGCAAAGGCCCTGCGCTTTCCGGTCATTGAAGAACTCTATGTCAACGACAACCAGGGTGCGGGTGCGGCAGCAATCTCTGATCCTACCCTTGAGCCGGAAGATGGCCTGTTTCACAACTTCTCTTTTGAGCAGTCTATCGACAATGGTTCACTGCGGGTAAATATCTTTTATGAAGTGATTGATGATGTGATCTTTAACCAGCGAGCGACCAGTGGCACCTCCACCTTCCTGCCAGTAGGGGAGGTGACAACCAGCGGTGCCGAATTTATCTGGGAGCAGCGTCAACTGCTGTCCCTGCCGCTGGACCTGCGCTTTAACCTGACCCATACAGATGCAGAAATCACGGACAATGTGTTTAACCCCACCTTTGAGGGCAAGCAGTTTCCACGCTCGCCAGAGTGGCGCGGCAACCTTATGCTCAGCTATCAGCTGGCAGCTAACTGGAATCTTGGTGGCAGCATTCGCTATGCCAGCGACAGCTTTGGCCAGCTGGATAACAGCGATACAGAAAATAATGTCTTTGGTGCCCAGGATGGTTATCTTTTTGTCGGCACCAAGCTCAACTGGCAGGCCACCGAGCAGTTAAAGCTCAGCGCTGGAGTCGACAATCTGTTTAACGAACAGGCCTACGTCTATCACCCCTGGCCGGGCCGTACCTTCCACCTGCAAGCCAAATACCAGTTAGGGCAGTAACCTATGTCGGACAGATCACAGCTGCTTCGCCAGCGCCTTTGGCGCTGGCACTTTATCGCCGGGCTGGTGGTCTGTCCTTTTGCTATCCTGCTATCAATTACCGGTGCAATTTATCTGTTTAAGCCCCAGGCAGAAAACTACGAAGAAACCGCTATAAATGCCCTGGCACCGATGGTGGAGCAGGGCACTCAGTCCATAGCCCCTGGTACTCAGATTAAAACACTGTTGGCAGCCAACCCGGGTTCAAGTTTTAAACGCCTGATTCTCGATAAGCCCGGTGATCGCAGTCTTGAGATTGAACTGCAAAACCCCGAGGGTAAAGCCCAGCTATTTTGGGTTGATACCCTGACTGGACAGGTACTGGCAAGCAAGGTCAGCGACCAGCGTTTTATGTATCTGGTGAAAAAGCTCCACAGCGAATTACTGCTCGGCAATGCCGGCTCCTATGTCGTTGAGTTGATGGCCAGCTGGCTGATTATCCTGGTTGTCAGCGGTCTCTATCTCTGGTTATCCAAACCGGAAAATAAAATAAATCGCAGCCAGGTAGTGGTGCCAAAACTAAAAGCCCAGCCTCCAGTAAAGAAAATGCGCAGCCTTCACTCGGTAGTGGGTGTCTGGTTTACCCTGCCAATCATTGTATTGCTGCTTACAGGACTGCCATGGACCCAGTTATGGGGTTCTGGCTTTGACCGGGTAAAGGACTTTGCCGGTATCAGCGGGCCCGGGCAGCAGTGGTTTGTTACCCTGAAATCAAAGACCCCTGAGGCCAATACTACTGTTGTACCAGAGAGCAGTCTTTGGCAGATCAGCGACTCAAGCCACGAGGGCCATGACCATCACGCCCACCATGGGTCGGCACCAGGTGCAGATGTGGATAAATTAAATTTGCTGGTCTTAAACAGTATCCGCAATAGAGCCGAAGTCCTGCAAATGGTCCACCCGGTACAGGTAGTGCCGCCAAAACCCGATAATGGGGTCTGGACCCTGCGCTCAATGACGCCGCAGCGATCCGAGCGGCAGACCATTCACTATGATCAACACTCAGGCGAGCAGATTATGCGTATAGAGTTTCATGATCATCACCCTGTGGAGCGCTTTGTCTCCAATGGAGTTTCACTCCATGAAGGCGCGCTGTTTGGCTGGTTTAATCAGTTGCTTGGCGTGCTTACGGCTCTTGCGATTATCTGTATCAGCTGCTTTGGGCTCTATGCCTGGTGGTTGCGAAAGCCCGAACAAACTAAAAGTGGATCAACTGCCGCTGCGACCTCTCCGGGGTTTATTGCTATGATAATTCTATTCGGCCTGTTATTGCCTGCAGCGGGAATCAGTTTTCTGCTGATTTTTCTCTTCGAATGGATTGTTAGTAGAGTTAATCCCTAGCTGCTAATTGCATCCACAATTAGCTCTGCAATACCACTTTAATACCTGTAATTTTCCCTTCTGGTACAACTACCAGATTGCCTGCTTTTTTTGCCACTCTTTATCTACCTAAATTTCTCCTGTGATCTGGAGTAATTTTTTGGGCGTAACTGAAAAACAAAATAATGAATATAAAAAGCTCGAGGGAAACGAAATGAAAAAATTAAAGTTATTCAGTATTACAGTTGTAAGCCTGCTTTTTTTACAGGCTTGCGGCAGCAGCAACACAAATAATCACGAGACAGAAACACCAATAGATACAACACCGCAACCGACTGCTACAACCATTGTAGATGTCGCCGTTGCCGATGGAAACTTTACTACCCTGGTTGCCGCACTTGAGGCAACTGGTCTTGATGCCACACTATCCGATACCAGCGGTTCCTTTACTGTATTTGCCCCGACTGATGAAGCCTTTGCTCTTCTGGGCCAGAAAGCCATAGATGGCCTGCTCAATGATTTGGATACACTCACCGATATTCTTACCTATCACGTTATCAGTGGTGAAGTAGATGCGGCTGCTGCAGTGGCAAGTGCCGGCTCTCTTGTTGAGATGGTCAATGGCGATAAAATTGGCTTATCCCTGGATGGTGAAGATTTACTGGTCAATGTTGCGACTGTAACAGCCACTGATATCCAGGCAGATAATGGCATTATCCATGTGATTGATGCGGTATTAATGCCGCTGGCAGATAGGGCCGAGCCGACCATGAATATTGTTGATACTGCCATTGCGGCTGGTACCTTCGATACTTTGGTCTCAGCATTGCAAACAGCAGGCTTGGATAGTGCGCTAGCCGATGAAAGCCGTTCATTTACCGTATTTGCACCTACAGATGAAGCCTTTGCCATGATTGGTGAGGACACTATAGCCGCCTTACTGGCCGACCCGGATGTGCTGGCAGACCTACTGTTGCAGCATGTTGTGGAAGCTGAGGTATTGTCGACAACCGCGTTTTCCCTAAATGGGCAGTCAGCATCGACTCTCTCCGAAGCGTCTATCCCAGTTTCGATCAACAGTACTCTTAACAGTCTGTTATTTGGTGGTGCTACGGTAACCGTAAAGGATATCTATACCAGTAACGGCGTAATCCATATTATCGATATGGTTGTGGTGGCCGATGTTGAATTGCCACAGCCGCCGGCCATGTCAATTGTTGATGTCGCCCAGGCCAATGGAAATTTCACCAATTTAGTAGCTGCATTGCAGGCAACCGGTCTGGATACAGTGCTCGATGACCCAGAGTCCAGCTTTACGGTATTTGCCCCATCAGATGACGCCTTTGCGCTTCTTGGGCAGGAGACCATCGATGTCCTGTTCGCAAATCCGCCAAGCCTTGCCGCAATCCTTTTAAACCATGTACTGCTCGACACCACAGTTCTTCAGGACGGGGCTGTTACGGTTGCTCAGTCGGCTGACAAGATGGTAACCATGGCAAGTACTCAGGATGTATCTCTGTCACTTGCTGACGGGACTCTATATGTCAATAAGTCAGCAGTTTCACTAACCGATATAATCGCCGATAACGGCGTAATCCATATGATTGATCAGGTTATTTTACCGCTGGGAACTAGGCTTGAACCGACTATGAGTATTGTCGATATAGTAACCTCCGATGACCAATTCTCAACACTTGTCGATGCGCTTACCGCGGCTGATCTGGTCGCAACCTTGGCAGATGAGTCTTCGACGTTCACTGTATTTGCGCCAACCAATGCTGCCTTTGCAAAGATTGAAAGTTCGGCTCTTAGCGCTCTGCTTGCAGATACCACAGCCCTCAGTAATGTGTTGTTAAATCATGTTGTCTCCGGTGCCGAAATCAATGCATTAAACGCCTATGCAGCCAATGACACAGATGTTGAAACTGCCAGCGGTGATAATGTTAGCGTCAAACTGGTTAACTTCACTCAGACAACCAATGCTGCAAACGACGAAGTCGCATATAACAGTGAGATGGAGATGCTTGTCGGTGGCAGCAATAGTGCCCAGCCAGGTTTTACGCTTTATGTTTTTGATGAGGATCTTGGAACTTCCGGTAGTGCCTGTAATAGTGTCTGTACAGCGGCATGGCCACCGGTACTGGTCACTGATGATGAGGTCAGTAATATCCCCGGATTGAGTATTATTACCAGAGATGACAATTCCAAACAGGCCGCTTATCTGGGTCGCCCGCTGTATTTCTTCCAAAGTGATTCTGCCCCTGGAGACAACAATGGCGATGGAGTAGGTGGTGTTTGGTGGTCAGTGAGCCAAGAGCAGGTGTCTCTGCAGGTTCAGGGTTCAAATGTGATAACCACTGATATCTACACAACCAATGGTGTGATACATGTTATTGATACGGTGATTACTGACTGAATCATTTAGTTAGTTAAAATCATTGAAGGTCTAAACCTGAAGTTTTGGGTTTAGGCCTTTTTTTGTATCTAGAATATCTGCCGCATGACATGAGTGGCTGGAGTGACTTTTGTTACGTTTAGTTGTTACTAGTTATTTTGGGGTACATGAGAGGGTAAATAGCTAATGATTGTGTTGGC
>JBMYPM010000105.1:0-5205 GCA_049600275.1 Porticoccaceae bacterium
CTACAAGCAAGACGACCTCTACCTCGCCCTTGCTGGCGATCAGGATGTTGACGGTCAGGATCTGATGCGCGCCGTTGCTCAGTACAAGGTAGACGCTCTGAAGCTAGGCTTTATGTACCAGCAAAATGAAAATGATGCCGGCACAAAAGATGAGTCAGGTTACTTTATCAGCGCAGCCTACAAGCTCGACAGCGCTGTTACGTTGAAAGCACAGTTTGGCTCTATTGAAGATGATGCCGACGGCGATGAAGAGGAAACTTTCTCTCTGGGTGCTGACTACAAGCTGGCTAAAAGCACCAAGCTGTATGTTTTCTACACTGATAACACAGACTCATCAGTGGGTTCTGCGGACTCAGAAAACAGCGCATTTGGTCTGGGTATGGAACACAAGTTCTAAGCTCAACGCGCTGACAATGCATTAATAATGCAAGTGTAAAAAAGGGTGCCTCGGCACCCTTTTTTTATATTTAATTATTATTAGCTTTACTTATTGAGATACCGGCAACCGACAGATAAATTCCGCACCCTGACCCAACCTGCTGTTGATGGTCAGCTGACCACCGCAGCGCCCCAACGCGTGTTTAACAATTGCCAGGCCCAAACCTGTGCCGCCGGTATCGGAGTTGCGGCTGCTATCGCCGCGATAAAAACGTTCGGTGAGTCGCGGAATCTCCATCGGGTCTATACCCTTGCCACTATCCTTTACAGAGATATTAACAGAGCCGCCGTAACCGGTGACAGTCACCGCAACAGATGCGCCGTCCGGATTGTGACGCACCGCATTAAAGACCAGATTTCCCAGCACACTGCGAATATCCTTGCGATCAGCCTCAGCACTCAGCGATTCTGGGCAATTGAGGGTTATTTCATGCTTACCATTACTGAGTACCTCGGCTTCAGCGACAACCTCATTCAGTAACTCTGCCAGGTTTACATGCTCAAAAGCTGGCTTCTGCTCATCCGCCTCCAGCCTGGAAATTAAAATAAGGTCATCAGCCAGAGACTGCATACGATCGACCTGCTCAGACATCTGGGCAAACGCCTTACCGGAAATAGGGTTGTCCGACGGCATACCCTGGAGGGTTTCCAGATAACCGCGCATCACAGTTAGCGGCGTACGCAACTCATGGGAAACATTGCCGACAAATTCTTTACGTAACTTTTCAAGACCGTCGAGACGGCTTATATCAGTAATCACCAGTACAATTTCATCTTCACCAAAATAGGAAGCGGAGAGTTGCAGAATGCGCCCATACTGGCCAAGGTTGCGCAGCTTCAAAGTACCGACAAATTCACTCTGGGTTATATAGTCAACGAATTCCGGATCGCGGATCAAATTTGTCACTGCGCTACTGCGATCACTGGAGCGCAAGCCCAGCAGTTTTGCCGCAGAGCTATTCCACCAATCGATAGTCAGGTCACTGCGCAGAACCAAAATACCTTCATCCAGGGCTTCAGTTAGCCGAGTGACTCGATTAATGGTACGGCGCATTTTTTCCTGAGTGCGGCGATGGCGGCGGCGCTGGCGATTTAGGGTGTCACTGATCTCTCCCCAGACACCATCGGTGTCAGGAGGAATGCCACGCATACCTTTATCGATCCAGTTGAAAATCAGGGTGATTACGCGAAAGGTCCAGAGTACGTAGATAACGACTCCGGCAAGAAATATCTCAAAGGGAGCGCCGAGGCTCAGACCAAACAACAGGGAGAACAGGCATACCAGTACCACACGCCATATCTCTGTATGCATTCCCGGTCGCAACGAATTTACACCCTCTGTTAAACATATTTTTGCTGATGTTAGGCATTTTGTAGCTGGGCTGAAAAACGATAGCCTGCTCCGCGCACAGTCTGCACATAGTTTTCATGTCCTGCAACCGAAATTGCCTTACGCAGGCGACGAATATGAACATCCACCGTTCGCTCGTCGAGGTAGATATTGCCTCCCCAGACATAATCGAGAATCTGGTCTCGGGAGTAGACTCGCTCTTGGTGGGTAAGGAAGAATTGTAAAAGCCGGTATTCGGTAGGGCCCAGGTTAATCGCCTGATCAGCAATACTCACTCGGTGCCCAACCGGGTCAAACACCAGCTGCCCTATAGAGATAGGCTCCTGGAGCTCCTCACGGCCAACACGCCGGAGAACGGCCTTGACGCGGGATATTAACTCCCGCGGAGAAAAGGGCTTGGGAATAAAATCATCAGCGCCAGCATCCAGGCCAGAGATCCTGCTGTCTTCCTCAGCTTTAGCGGTGAGCATAATAACCGGTATCTTGGCGGTCAGGTCATCGCGCTTTAGACGGCGCAATAACTCGAGCCCGGTGGTGCCAGGCATCATCCAGTCCAGCAAGACCAGATCAGGCTGTTTATCAATTATCGCGGCGTGAGCCTGTTGCGCATTCTCAGCATCCAATACATTAAAATCTGCCGCTTCCAATGCTATACACAACATGTCTCGAATCGCCGCTTCGTCGTCGACAATTAAAACCGTATGCTTCGGCATGGTAATAACCTTGTTATTCATTTGTATGACGACTCATTTAATGGCTAAAACATGACATAAATATGACACTGAACGAGTGTAAGGCGAACTTTTTCTTTTTCAACCCGAGTTTTCCTCCCTGAACGGTAGTCGATATTTACGGCTTATTCGCGCATAATGGCGCACTTTTCAAATAGCACCTTTAAGCAGAATATTTTAAAACCACTCTTTTCAAAGTAATCAGGATCAGACAATGACAATTAAAGAAAATAGCGCCGTAAGCTTTCATTACACTTTAACCGATGATGCAGGCCAGAAAATCGATAGCTCTGCAGGCCAGGAGCCACTGGCTTATCTGCATGGTGCAGGCAATATTATTCCAGGACTGGAAAATGCACTCGAAGGCAAAGCCGTCGGCGACCAGTTAACTGTTGCTGTCGCTGCTGAAGAGGGCTATGGCCCGGTCCAGCAAGAGTTGATTCAAGACGTGCCACGCAGCGCCTTCCAGGGTGTTGAGACCATTGAAATTGGTATGCAGTTTGAAGCCCAAACCGGTCAGGGCGGCGCAGTGCCGGTAACCGTAACAGCAGTGACTGATGAGACTGTTACAGTAGATGGCAACCACCCTCTGGCAGGCAAAAGCCTCAACTTTGATGTGACCATTGAAGCTGTGCGCGATGCCACTGCAGAAGAACTTGAGCAGGGCCATATCCACGGCGCAGGCGCACAGGAGCACTAAGCTGCTCCAATAAACCAAGTTGCTCTAATAGCAACTTGCTTTAATAAAAAGCCTGCCCAAAAAAAGGCCACCTGTCGGTGGCCTAAAATGGGAGGAGAAGTACGATTTAAAATCGTTGGGTGTTGAATACCTGAAATAAAACTCTTTAGCCGACCTCTTTAGTCAACTTCTTTAGTCAAACATGGGGGAAAACTCGCTAATCGCGACACAGGCGCCAAGTCCACAGCCAATACCTATGCTGGTCCAGAAGTCTGCGCCGTAGGCGAAAATACCGATTGAGGCACCAAACAGGGCACCGCAGGCAATTAAAAACAAACTGGCAATTCCTAAAACATTCATCAATGATTCCTCTTTGTTGTCCTCTTCTGACATTTGCTACATTCTTTGCCTGGCTACAGCCTCTCGCATAACCACCTGCATTTCAGACTGTGCTGGAGAAAGTTCATTGAAAGGGTTTTATTAATTGATTTCTCACGAGTTGTTCGCAGTTTTAATGTTCGCCTGTTCTCAAATGTCCAGTTGCGAGAGAATTGTGGGCTGCGTCGAAAAATAATTTTTGCCCAGACATACTTCTGTCATAAAACTGTAGTAAAAGAGAATCCAGTATAAAAACGCACCATTGAAAACCAACAGAGATTAGATATTGCTATGACAATCAAAATCGGAATTAATGGCTTTGGCCGCATGGGCAGACTCTCCTTGCGCGCCGCATGGCACTGGGATAACTTTGAAATTGTCCAGGTCAATGAGGTCGCTGGGGACGCAGCGGGCGCAGCACACCTGCTCAAGTACGACTCGGTACACGGCACCTGGGATGAAGAGATCAGCGCTGCTGGGGACGGCAGCTCAACTATCCAGATCGGCGGCCGCAGCATCAGCTACAGCCAGAACAAAAATATCCAGGACACCGACTGGTCCGGCGTGGATATGGTTATCGAGTGCACCGGAAAGTTTAAATCCCAGGAGCTCCTCGCACCCTATTTTGAACAGGGCGTTAAAAAAGTCGTTGTCTCGGCACCGGTAAAAGATGGCACCCTGAATATTGTGATGGGCGTCAACGACCATGAATACCAGGATCAAGCCATAGTCACTGCCGCCTCATGCACCACCAACTGCCTGGCACCGGTAATTGATGTGCTGCACAAAACCTTTGGTATCAAGCATGGCGCTATCACCACCATTCATGACATTACCAACACCCAGAGCATTCTCGACGAGTACCACAATGATCTGCGCAGATCCCGCGCCAGCAGTATGTCGCTTATTCCCACCAGCACAGGTTCAGCAACGGCAATCACAGAAATCTTTCCCGAGTTAAAAGGTCGCTTAAACGGCCTGGCGGTTCGAGTACCCCTGGCCAATGCATCCCTGACCGACTGCGTTTTTGAACTGGAAAAGAATGTCAGTGTTGAAGAGGTTAACGGCGCCCTAAAGGATGCCGCAGAGGGACGCCTGAAAGGCATTCTGGGCTTTGATGAAGTGCCGCTGGTATCAGTGGATTACACTAACGACAAACGCTCGGGCATTGTCGATGGTCTCTCGACCATGGTGATTAACGACTCCCAGGTAAAAGTGCTTATCTGGTATGACAATGAAGTGGGCTACGTCAATCGCATGATGGAACTGGCCGCTAAAGTTGCCGCTTCCCTAAAAGAGTAAAACAGGCTGCCGGCCAAATGCTTGAACTTAAATCTCCAGCCGCCCAATACTTTATTGTCACTCTAAATTATTGGGCCTTTACACTGACTGATGGCGCGCTGCGACTGTTGGTGGTGCTGTTTTTCCACGGGCTTGGCTTTAGCCCCCTGGAGATCGCCGGCCTATTTTTACTCTATGAATTTTTTGGCGTTGTCACCAATCTGCTCGGTGGCTGGCTGGCCACTGCCATAGGCTTAACTATCACTATGCAGCTGGGCCTGACGCTGCAAATTGTCGCCCTCTGTATGCTGCTGGTGGACAGCTCAATGCTGACTGTCGCCTATGTG
>JBMYPM010000106.1:0-5187 GCA_049600275.1 Porticoccaceae bacterium
GTGTACCAGCATCGGAAATTAATGCAATATCATCCCCTGAAGCCAGTTGCTTGAGGATTTTGTAGCTGCTCTTCTTATCACTGTGATCATGGTAGGCCATAAGCGGCTTATCTATGCGAAAATGATCCAGCAATTTTTTGCTGTGACGGGTATCCTCACAGGCTATGGCTACCACGGATTGCAATGTCTCTATTGCGCGGGGCACCATATCACCCAGGTTACCTATGGGTGTGGCGACAATGTACAACGTACCGGATTGATTTGAGTTCATGAATACAAAGCTTTTTCTGTCGATATTTTATGCTGGATGCATCTTAGCCTTTATCGGGGGCTGTGCGCCAATATCTACGCAAGATTCGGTAATCCCGCGAATTACCGCCGTCCCCCAGGACAGCGATACCAGCCGCTCAATTGTGCGCGAGGCAGAGCAGACTGTTATCAGCGCCGGGGCTGTCGACCCCCTGCGCAGGGATACCCTGCTTCTCGACGCCGCCATTCTGTTCGCCCAGGCTGGTGATATTGCCAACAGCCGAGAGACCCTGGGTTTAATCACTGCGGATAATCTCGGCGACTCGCTTTTTATAGAATACAGCCTGCTGGGACTGGAGCTGGATATTGCCAGCCACTCCCACACAGAGGCACAGCAGTGGTTGATACAGCCGCGCTTTGTGGCTGTTAAACCCACATTGGGCATGAGTTTTTCACGGCGCATCCTGAGCCTGGAAAGCGACCTTAATTACGCAATGGGTGACCTGGAAACCAGCGTTGGTAAACTTATCCAGCTCGGCGAATCCTTTAACGAGAGAAAAATACTCGGCCAGGGATCTATCGGGCTTATCCACGACAAGATCTGGCGCCAGCTGAATGAACTGCCCTTTGAAACCCTGCAAAAACCCCGGCCCGGCGATCGCGATACACTGGCTGGCTGGTATAAACTGGCCGCTGCCGTGCGCTACCAGCAGGGGGACCCGGTTGCCCAGCAAAGTCGTTTTTCTATCTGGCAGCAGCGCTGGAAAAATCACCCAGGAGCTAAAAGACCGCCCTCGGCATTAACCGGTCGCATACAGGGTCGGGCGCCAAAAAATATTGCCCTGCTACTGCCCCTGCAGGATGTGTACGAGATACCCAGCAACACTCTGCTCAATGGTTTTATGAGTGGCTACTACCAGAAGCTGGCCCAGGGCAGCGCTGTCCCCAATGTGAGTATTTTCGACACCTCGGCGCGGCCAGTGGCAGACGCCTATAACCAGGCGGTGGATAGTGGCGCGCAACTGGTGATCGGCCCGATGCGCCAATCCCAGGTGGAGGAGTTGCTGTCACTGCCAGCACTGGATGTGCCGACCTTAACGCTTAACCGCGTCGACAAAAACATTGAAAGTCCGCCGGAAAATTTAATTCAATTTGGACTTTCCGCTCTCGATGAAGTGGACCAGATTGCTGATCGCGCCTGGCTCGAGGGCCAGACCAATGTTCTGCTGATAGCACCGGACAGCGGTTGGGGCCAGCGAGCCACTGAGTATTTTATCAACTCCTGGACCGCCAGGGGCGGCCTGGTTACAGGCGCTGTCTCCTACCCATCGACCGTCAAGGATTTCACCAAACTGCTCGAGAAGCCCCTGGAGATAAACCTCAGCGAGAAGCGTGCCCTTGAAATGCGTCGCTTTATCAACAGCAGCCTTAGCTATACGGCACGCCGCCGCAACGATATAGACCTGGTTGTTGTGCTCGGCTATTCGGAGAAAGTGCGCCAGATAAAACCCTCACTGGATTTCCTCTACGCCGGGGATCTTCCTGTCTACTCCTCTTCCCATATTTACAATGGCACCCAGCAGATTGAACTCAACCGCGATCTCAGCGGTATTGAATTCGGCGCGATGAACTGGACTCTCGACGGCCATATGCCGCGACCGCTGCAACCGGACCAGCGCCTGCCCACAGCCTACCGGCAGCTCTATGCGCTGGGTTACGATGCCTTTATGCTCCATGCCATGCTGGGTGAAATGGAGAAGCCTGATGCTGTTCCAGTATTTGGCTCTACCGGAATGCTGACACTCTCCGACGGCGTTATAAAACGCCATGAGAAATGGGCTGTCTTTAAAAAAGGCCAGGTGGTACCAGCTTTGCCTTAGCTGGCAATAGATAGCCGGTAATAAAAAGTCTTTAACCAGGGATAGATAATGCACAGGGACAGCCGTTTAAGCGGCGCGGATGCCGAGCAACTGGCGCGGGATTACCTGCAAAAGCAGGGCTTAAAGTTTGTGGCGAAAAACTTTCGCACCCCAAGGGGCGAAATCGATCTGATTATGCGGGATAATGCCCACCTGGTTTTTGTTGAGGTGCGCTTTCGCCACAGCACTGATTTTGGTTCCGCGGAGGAATCAATTACCCGGCAAAAATGCCAACGCCTGAACGCTGCGGCGCTGGCTTATATGCAGAGCCAGAAACTGACAAACAGGTTAAGTGCCAGGTTTGATGCTGTAGCTATCAGCCCGGCGCCGGAAAAGTCACAGGCGGGCTACCGGATTAACTGGATAAAAAATATTCTGCAGTAGGAACATTTAAAAGGCCACTTTTAAATTGACCAGATACAAAACTGTAGCAATTGTTAAAGTAAAAGCAGGCTCCTGGACGCGATGGAAGAGAAGATTTTTAATCATTTTCAAAAAATGATCGAAGCCACAATGCACAATGGTGAAGCCCATACCGAGGCTATGGCTGGCGCCGCCGAAGCAGTTGCCTCAGCACTGCTGGCCGGCAACAGTATCTTCACCCTCGGGGAAAAATCCGGCGTGCAAATTGCCCAGCTTTTTTCTGACTACCTGGCCCTGGGCTACGATATAGACCGCCCTGGGTTCCCGTCGATCAACCTCAACCAGATCACCCAGAACAGCAGTGATGACGAGCGCTACAACCAGGCACTGAACACTCACGGCAAGAGCGGCGATATACTGGTCCTGGTCAGTGCCGGCAACAGTGGACAGCTGCTTGCCAGCGCCCTGAACAGTGCCGTTCACCGCGGCATGACCATAGTGCTGCTATCTGCCGCAAACGACGACTTGCTGGCCTCTGCCGTCAGCTACAATGATATCCATATCAGTAGTGCAGACCTCTCTGCGCCGCTGGCAACACAATCCCAACTTCAAGTTATTCAGTGCATCTGCGGACTGATCGACAGCCATATTTTCGGAGGCGAATAAATGCGTCAAATCACAGTTATTCTTTCACTACTTTTTGTCCTTTGCGGCTGTACTTCGCTGGTTAATACAGTGGTCAAGGAGCCAATTCAGCCAGACCCGACCTCCTCTTCAATCGGTTCAAATATCAATGACCTGAAGATGGATACCTTTATCGGTGTGAATATTAAAAAAGCCGCACCGGGACTAAAAAAGGCCCATATCAATGTGCATGTCTACGACGCGGTAGTTTTACTGACTGGCGAGGTGCCCAATCAGGACCTCAAGATACTGGCTGGAAATACCGCCCGCGCCTATAACGGTGCTCGCCAGGTTCACAACGAGCTGGCTGTTCGCGGCAACTCATCGATTGTCTCGCGCACTAATGACACGCTTATTACCGCCCAGGTAAAAACCAAGCTGACTTTTGATAAGGAAGTTGATGCGTCCGATATTGAGGTAACCACATCAGACAGTGTGGTTTACTTGATGGGCAAGGTGAGACGCCTGAGCGGCGAAAAGGCCACCGCTGTTGCCAGTGGCACCAGCGGCGTGCGCAAGGTCGTCAAAGTTTTTGAGTATGTCGACTAGAATTTCTAAAGCAGTTCAATAGCCATGGCGGTGGCTTCTCCACCGCCAATACAGAGACTCGCAATACCCTTTCTGCCACCCTGCTGTTGCAGGGCATGGATCAAGGTAACAATTATTCTCGCACCACTGGCACCGATCGGATGCCCCAGGGCACAGGCGCCACCGTTAACATTGAGTTTGTCATGAGGAATACCTATTTCCTGCATGGCCGCCATAGCCACCACGGCAAAGGCTTCATTAACTTCCCACAGATCCACTTCATCAACAGTCCAGCCAACGCGCTGAAGTGTTTTATTAATCGCCGAGACTGGCGCAGTCGTAAACCACTCCGGCTCTTGGGCAGACTGATCAAAACCATGAATCAATGCTACCGGCTTCAAACCCTGGGCTTCAGCTTCATCGGCCAGCATAAGTGTGAGTGCCGCCGCGCCGTCGGAAATCGAACTGGCATTGGCCGCTGTTACTGTTCCGTGTTTTTCAAAGGCGGGCTTTAACTGGGGAATTTTTTCCGGTCGGGCACTGCCCGGCTGCTCATCTGTATCTATTACCCTATCGCCGCGACGGGAGGAGATTGTCACCGGGGCAATTTCATTTTTAAACCATCCGCTATCTATCGCCTGGTTGGCGCGGCGCAATGATTCAATGGCATAGGCATCCTGGTCTTCGCGACTGAAGTTATATTTCTTCGCGCAGCTCTCGGCAAAATTGCCCATTGCGGTGCCCTGGTAGGCATCCTGCAGGCCGTCGTACTGCATGTGGTCGAGCAGCTGGCCATGACCAAACCTGTAACCCTGCCGCCCCTGGGGAACCAGGTAGGGGGCGCGGCTCATACTCTCCATACCACCGGCCACTATAACCTTAGACTGACCGGCACGCAGTGCGTTGGAGGCCATCATCACCGCCTTCATTGCCGAGCCACAGACTTTGTTGACGGTGGTGCAGGCCGTTGAGCGATCCAACCCTGCCGCCAGGGCGGCCTGTCGGGCTGGTGCCTGGCCGACACCAGCGCTGAGTACACAGCCCATCAGTACTTCGTCGACCTGATTGAGATCGAGGCCGGTCTTGGACAGCGCATCGCCGATAGCGGTTGCGCCGAGCTGTGTGGCACTGGCTGCGGAAAGGTATCCAAGCATGCCGCCCATGGGCGTTCGCGAGGCTGAAAGTATGGCGATTGGTTGTTGGCTGGGTTGCGACATTAAGGCTCCTCCTGAGAATAAGTCAGCTAATTAATAGCTCTCTATTTAATGACCCGTAAGGACGGCTTGGGCTTTTTTGAGTCTTTGTTTTTTGGGCTTTTGTCTTTTGGCTCACCTGGCGGCGGGCTCTTAACCACTTTAGGGCCGCTGGGCGGGGTTGGATCCAGGTCTGGAGCTTCGCGCTCAAACACCGTGCCCTGGCCATTCTCATGGCTATAAATCCCAAC
>JBMYPM010000107.1:0-5187 GCA_049600275.1 Porticoccaceae bacterium
GCTGTTTCTATTTCGTTACAGCGCCAGCATTCATATCGAGTGGCCGTTTATTCTCTATTTTAATCAGCTATTGAACGCGGCGGTTAAGGTTTACTGCCTGGCCAGGCTGTCTAAACAGCGCTGGACCAACCGCGGTAATCAGTCATCAGGAACTACAGATACATTGGCTGACAGGCTCAAAAATATCATGGCTTCCTATATCACCGCAGTTTGGGTAACCGGATTAATTTTGTCGGTCCTTTTTTACACCCAGTTGCTGAAGTTTCCAGATATAAACTATTACTGAATAGTCAGCCGCTACCTAGTGATGTTCCTCGTTAATTTTTCAGCACCCTGTTTGCGTATGTCGCTATATTAAGGGAGGGTTAGTCTCTCTTTCAGGCTATATTTAATACAAAAAAAAGCCCCAACTTTAGTCGGGGCTACGTGAACGATAACCGTTTAATTTACGCTTATAAGGATTCTAGGAAACGCAATACCGACTGCTGATTTTGCACTGACAGGGCCTTATATGCATCAGTCGACATTTTCCCTTCAGAGCCTTCAATACCGTGCCATAAAATGGCCTCTTCAATGGAGCGCGCTCGACCATCATGTAGATAGGCGTGATCAGGCGTACAAATTTCTCCACCTTCCCTGCCGGTCGGATTTGTAACCCCGCCAGTTACACAGGCGGACAAGCCGAGTCCCCACAATGGTGTAGTTCGCCACTCGCCACCACTGGCTAAACCTTCACCCAGATTATCGGCGAGCCCTTCACCCATATAATGCAGCAACATATCACTATAGGGATAAATGGTTTGGTCACGCACTTCGGCCAATGGATGGAACTCACTGGTCTGGAAGGACTCTGTGTGACAGCCTGCACAGCCAATATTTCTAAACTGCTCTCTGCCCTGAAGTACTTCCTGGTTTTCAACACCCTCGTTCCAGACACGCTGAGGACGTACACCCAGGGTAGAAATATACAAGATGAGGTTGTCTAAGTTCTCTTCCGGCATCAGCGGGCTGCTTTCACCGCAATTGGTTTGTGAGGAGCCACAATCCGGATTAGGCAGAACAGAAGTCCGCACACCCATATCGGTATTCAACGCTGCGGCCACCTGGTGCCTTACGCTTGAGGTTGACGCCTTCCAGCCAAAACGACCCAGACGCGTTAGCTCACTGTTCTCGGGATCTATCACTCTATTGGCACGACCGGAAATACCATCGCCATCAGCATCATCAGGGTCTTCCAGCGCCAGGATAGCCGTTTCGGGTATGGCTTCCAGCAAACCCAAGCCAACAAGACGCGGTGCAATTCGCGCAGAGAAAGTAGCAGGTGCACCCTGACTAAATTGATAGTTGGGGGTTCGCAGTCCGTCTGCACCTTCGGTCCAGGAAGCGATGGAAACATTGCCTTCACCTGCACTGCCACTAGGCTGCAATACACTGCCAATAAGCGGGTCAGGCGCGCCATTGGCATCACCTACTTTAAATACCCAACGATCAAGCGAGACACCATTGTCAGCAACCCCGGCACCGCCATTACGCTCATGACAACCGGTGCAACGCTGATTAATGAAACGTGTGCCTGACAAACCAGCGCTAGTCGCTAACACCCCATTGGCAGGATCTTCATCATGTGCGCCATTAATCACCGAAGAGTGATGTACGCGGCGCCCGAGCAGAAATTTCTGCCCGTTGTCGTAGCCGAGATTGGTCGCCATTTGCAAGAAATTATCGTTGGGTTCATCCGTATACTGGTGGTGAAGAGTGGTATGCCCGCCTAACCAGAACTCTTCAGGGATTTTTTGACTGTCTTCACGGTATGTTGAGCCTGCCGCTTCTGCATACCACGGAACTATACCCTCACCCACAATGTAGAGAAAGGTGGTGCCATAATAGTTGGCCTGCCCACGGGGAATACCGGGTGCGCTAAACTGGCTGATCTCAAATTCCATGCGGTCACCCAGTTGAATAGGCCTCCCCAAGCGGGTGTTTTCACTGCTGGTTTTTTGATAGTTATAATAGGTTCCATCAAAGCCCTTATAAGTCATAACGCCATTGCTGGCGTACTGAGCGATGGTGGTTATACCCTCATACCACCAACGATTCTCCGCTTGAATTGGGTCCAGCGGGAAAATGGTCCGCACATTCATTTCAATCTTGTTACCACCCTTGGCAACGTAATCCACAATCTCGATATTGCTTGAACGGTCTTCAAAGTAGAATTTAATGTAATGATCATAGGACTGATACTCGTCTTCACGTGCATGACGGGTACGTGGACGATCAGAAAAACGCGTGACTAACGCAACGTCTGTTTCAAATTGGGTGTCAGGTTGCCGCGTTGTAAGCTCGTTGTAGAGCGCGTCTACTTCACCTAAGGCACCATGAGGCACTAGCCACCATACACCACCGATTCCGTCTCCGCTGGTATCATCAACTGAGCTGTCTCCGAAAAAAAAGTATAAGGGGCGGTTGTTGTACGCGGCTTGCTTGCTGCCATCGTCACGCACTATCGTGCTTAGTCCGCTTACACCAGAAGCCTCATCGTCTTCGACCAAAACAGGCGGCCATGCTGTGGCGCAACCACCATTACAGACACTGCTACCTGGTGTGCCTAAATCATTATCAAAAACATACAGGGTATAACCGGGTGCCAACGAATCCGAACCCCCTACCAGACGTTCATTGGCGGAGGATACTTCGTTATTGGCCTCCACAGTACCTCCGGTACCACCGTCCAGAGTACCTCCGGCACCACCATCTAAAGTACCTCCGGTACCGCCATCCAGAGCACCTCCGGCACCACCATCTAAAGTACCTCCGGTATCACCATCCAGAGAAAGCCTAATCCAGTTCATATTCCAGGTTGGCCCCACAGCATTAAACCGCAGGGTCTGCTCACCGGCCTGTAAAGTCACCGTTGCCGACTGGGTTATCCAATTCTGCCAGCCACCGGTATTGGGCACAGCCTGTTGATCTATCTGGACACCGTTGATCAGCGTGGTAAATCCACTGCTGCCGGTAGCACTGGCGAGTCGGTATTCGATCAGGTATGTACCCGAGGTCTGCACATCTATATTGAATTCCAACCAATCGCCGATATCCACATAGCCGATATTTTCACCGCCACCAGTACCGCCACCGCTATCTGTGGAAGCCTCGGTCTGGATGCCGCTCATCGCTGCATACTGTTCAGCTTCAATGGTGCCAGGCACCGAGAAGGTGGTTTGTGGCTGGCCGGAACTGCTACCAGAGGTATCCAGGTTGTCTCCCAGGGTATCTGTATCCTGGTAGGTTAAACCAAAGCCGTAGGCGAACAGCGGATCGTAATCTGCATCATTGCGATTGAGGACAAACTGATCGGTACTTTTTGGCCAGGAGAATGAGAGCTTGCCAGTAAAGTCATAGTTAATCCCACCGGCGTTATTTTTAAAGATAACGTCGGCGATACCACCGCCTTCACTGCCCGGCAGCCAGGCGGCGACAAAAGCATTAGAGGCATTGAGTTCCTTATTTACCCACAGCGGGCGACCGGATAAAAAGATTGATACCACTGGAATATCCTGGGCGCGCAGGGATTCAAGAAGAGCAAGATCTGACTTATTGCCGCTCTGGTACTCGATATTGCTTAAATCACCGCCCCCTTCTGCATAGGGCGACTCGCCAAATACCACGATGGCCACATCCGGTTTGGTGCCGCTGTAACTACCATCGACACTTAGTTGCGCAGAGCCACCTGCAGCATTGACCGCCGATTGGATACCCGCATAGATTGAGGTAGCACCCGGGAAGTCGCCATTGGAATTTTCAACGCCCTGCCAGCTAACTGTCCAACCACCGCTTTGCTTGCCAATATCATTGGCACCACTGCCGGCAACCAGCACATTGGAACTGCCTGACAAAGGTAAGATATTGTCGCTGTTTTTCAGCAGTACCAGTGATTCGCGCACTGCCTGGCGGGCAATAGCGCGGTGCTCCGCAGCGCCCAACAGTGAATTGTTATTGGCGTGAACGCGCTCGGAAGGTTTAACCTTATTGGCAAAGCCGGCACGCATCTTAACTCGCAGTATGCGCGTGACTGCATCGTCGATACGCGACATGGGAATGGTGCCATTTTGCACCTGAGTAATTGTGTTCTGGATAAACTCCTGCCAGGCAAAGGGCACCATAATCATATCGACACCGGCCATAATTGCCTGGGCACATTGGTTGTCGCTACAGCCAGGCACCTGGCCATGGCCGTTCCAGTCACCGATCACAAAGCCATCAAAGCCCATATCATCTTTCAGCACATCGGTCAGCAGGTATTCATAGCCATGCAGCTTTGTGCCATTCCAGCTATTGTAGGAGGCCATCACTGTCTGTGCGCCAGCAGCCAGTGCTGAAAGGTAGCCCTGGCCGTGGATATTGAGAAGTTCGGCCTCGGTGACCACGGTATTGCCCTGGTCCGTACCGTTCTGGGTACCGCCATCGCCAATAAAGTGTTTGGCCGTGGCAATCACACGATCGGCGCCAAACAGATCGGCACCCTGCCCCTGCAGGCCAGCGACAATTTCACCGCCGTAGGCTTTGACGATTTCCGGATCTTCGGAATAACCCTCATAGGTTCGACCCCAGCGATCGTTGCGCACCACGGCCAGGGTGGGCGCAAATACCCAGTCAATACCTGTGACGGCTACCTCCAGGGCAGTAGCCTCGCCAATCTGGCGCATCAGGCCGGGATTATTAGTCGCGCCCAGGCCAATATTGTGGGGAAAGATAGTCGCACCAATTACATTGTTATGGCCGTGAACAGCATCTGTACCCCAGATAACCGGAACACCCACACCGCCATCACTGGTATCTGTACTGGCTGTGTAAAAACTATCTGCCAGCGCAACCCAGTCGGCGACGCTGGAGTTCTTGCCATTGGACCAGGTGCCACCGCCATTGAGTACAGAGCCGAGGTTGTACTGACGCACCCGGTCGGCATTAACGCCGCCAATTTCAGCCTGGACCATCTGGCCCACTTTTTCGGCAATAGTCATTTCGGCCAGGATAAGGCTAACGGCAGTTTCCACATCTTCGGTTACAGCACTGTTTACCGCCGGCCAGGAGAATGGTGCATTGGCATCAATAACACTGATTGACACTGTGGCTATAGATTGGTCGCCATCTGCATCAGTGACTGCATAGGTAAAACTGTCACTGCCACTA
>JBMYPM010000108.1:0-5162 GCA_049600275.1 Porticoccaceae bacterium
CTTGGAGACTACTATGTCTACTGATTTTACGTTACAAGCGAAAGGTCGCGAGGATACAGGGAAAGGTGCGAGCCGCCGCCTGCGTCGTCTGGCCGGTGAAATACCAGCAATTGTCTACGGCGGAAAGAAAAAGCCGGCACAGATTGCCCTGATCCACAAAGATGTGATGAAAGCGCTGGAAAATGAAGCTTTCTACTCACACATTATTGGACTGGATATCGATGGCAAATCTGAAGACGTTATTGTTAAAGATGTGCAGCGTCATCCTGCCAAGGCAATTATCCTGCATATGGATTTCCTGCGCGTCAGCAAGAACACCAAACTGCAAACCAGAGTTCCGCTTCACTTTATCAATGAAGATGAATGTGTTGGCGTTAAGCTGGGTGGCGGACTGATCGCTCACAGCATGACCGAACTTGAAATCCTCTGTCTGCCTAAAGACCTGCCAGAATATCTGGAAGTGGATATGGCAGCAGTCGAGATCGGCCAGACTCTGCATATCTCTGATATCAAACTGCCTAAAGGTGTTGAGAGTGTTGCACTCAGCCACGGCGAAGATCACGATCTGCCAATTGCAGCTGTGAACAAGCCTAAGGCTGTTGCCGTCGAAGATGAGACAGCTGCAGATAGCGATGCAGATGATGCTGCAGAAGATAGCGATAAGGATGCAAGCGAAGAGTAATCTTCTTACTTGCCCCTCAAGCAGGCCCTGACATTGGACACGCCCGTTGAATTAATTGTTGGGCTGGGAAACCCCGGCCCCAAATACGATCGGACGCGTCATAATGCCGGGGCCGACTTGGTTCTGGAATTGGCAAAATCCCAGCATGTCGAGCTCAAGCAAGAGACCAAGTTCTTTGGTGACACGGCAAAAGTCAGCATAGATGAAAGAGATGTTCGACTGCTGATCCCCACCACCTTTATGAATCGCAGCGGTCAGTCAATTGCCGCCCTGGCCGGTTTTTACCAGATACCCCCAGCGGCTATTCTAATTGTCCACGATGAACTGGATCTGCCCCCGGGCACTGCACGCTTTAAAAAAGGTGGCGGCCACGGTGGCCATAACGGTCTGCGGGATACCATACAGAGACTCGGCAACAACAAAGAGTTCGCGCGACTGAGAATTGGCATAGGCCATCCAGGCAATGCCAAACAGGTTGCCGACTATGTGCTTAAAAAACCATCGCCAGGCGATCAACAACTTATTACCAACAGCATAGATGATGCGTTGCGGGCACTGCCCCTGGCAATTAGCGGCCAGTGGGAAAAAGCCATGCACGAACTTCATACTGTTTAGCTTAAATAGAACGCCAGAAACTGGCACAAGGAATTTACTATGGGTTTTAACTGCGGAATTGTGGGCCTTCCCAATGTCGGCAAATCAACGCTGTTCAATGCATTGACCAAAGCTGGCATCAGTGCCGAGAACTTCCCGTTCTGCACCATTGAGCCCAATACCGGCATTGTGCCAATTCCCGATCCACGCCAGGATAATATTGCCGCTATCGTCAACCCCGAGCGCCTGATTCCCACCAGCATGGAATTTGTCGATATCGCCGGACTGGTTGCCGGCGCTTCCAAAGGCGAAGGCCTGGGCAACCAGTTTCTCGCCAATATTCGCGAGACCGATGCCATCGCTCATGTAGTGCGCTGCTTTGAAGATGAGAATGTGATTCACGTAGAGGGCACTATCAGCCCGCCTGACGATATTGCTGTTATCAATACCGAACTGGCACTGGCGGATCTCGACAGCGCTGAAAAAGCCCTGCAGCGGCTCTCCAAAGCCGCCAAGGGTAAAGATAAAGATGCTATAGCTCTTAAAGAAGTCGTAGAGAAAATTCTTCCACATCTCAACGAGGCACAGCCCCTGCGCGCACTGGCCCTGACAGATGACGAGCTGAAGCTGTTAAAGCCCCTGAGTATGCTGACCCTGAAGCCGACCATGTATATCGCTAATGTCGATGAAGAGGGTTTTGAAAACAACCCCTACCTGGATGCCGTAAGGGCTATTGCCGAGCAGGATGGCTCTATCGTTGTGCCTATCTGCAATAAACTCGAAGCCGAAATTGCCGAGCTCGACGATGATGAAAGAGATGAATTCCTCGAAGAGCTGGGTATGGATGAACCGGGCCTCAACCGCGTAATCCGTGCCGGTTACGGTCTGCTTGGACTACAGACTTACTTTACTGCCGGCCCTAAAGAGGTTCGCGCCTGGACTATTCCGATTGGTGCAACAGCACCCCAGAGCGCAGGAAAGATTCACACAGATTTCGAAAAAGGCTTTATCCGCGCCGAAATTATTGGTTACGATGACTACATTGAGGGCAATGGCGAACAGGGAGCAAAAGATGCAGGCAAATGGCGTCTTGAAGGCAAAGACTATATTGTTAAAGACGGCGACGTTATCCATTTCCGTTTTAATGTCTAAATACGCCAGGCCTATCCTATGAGCCGAGTTTCCGGACGCTGGAAACTCGGGTTCACACTAGCCCTGACCACAGCCTGCCTATGGGGAGTCCTTCCCATCGCCCTCAAAGGCGTAATGGCAACTCTGGATCCCATAACTACTACATTCTTTCGCTTCGCTCTCGCCGCAGTGCTGCTGACTCCCTATATGGCTTTTCGCCTGCGCTTAAAGACCGCCCATAACCCCGGACGTTTTCGATCCGGCAAACTTTTATTCCAGCTGCTAGTGGCCGGGTTACTGCTAACTGGCAATTACGGCCTCTATATTCTCGGCCTTGAGAGAACCACTGCCGAGGCCACCCAGCTGATGATCCAGGTCGCCCCTATGCTGCTATTGCTCAGCGGACTCTGGGTGTTTGGCGAGCGCTTCTCCCGCGCCCAGTGGATCGGGTTTGGTACGTTTTTCAGTGGCCTGCTGATGTTTTTCTACCCGCACTTTTACGGCCTGTTTGTCGCTATTAATGACTACGGGCTGGGGGTATTAATGGTGTTATTGGCTGCGGTTTTATGGACCGGCTACGCTATATTGCAAAAATTTCTGCTGCGGGAATTTACCTCCCAGGAGACCATGCTGGTGTTTTACTGGATTGGCGCGCTGGCATTTTTGCCCTTTAGCGATTTCACCAGCTTGCCGCAGCTATCCATTCTGCAGTGGGGGCTTTTGCTGTTCTGCGGCCTGAATACCTTGATTGCCTACGGCAGTTTTGCCGAAGCCATGGTTCATATAGAAGCGTCCAAAGTAAGCACTATATTGGCACTAACACCGCTGATCACCTTCGTGACGGTGCATACAATTCCATTTACGGGGCTGGCTGTTGAACCCTTGACCCCACTGTCAATCAGCGGGGCAATTTTGGTGGTGGTTGGCTCTATGGTCACTGCGCTAAATAAAGTAAAAGATTAGACTGCTATTTTGAACTACTGATCCAATAACCAGAGGTCGCTATAGGTGATTAAAAAGCTAGCACTTACTCTTTCTCTAATCATTGCCATTATTACCGGTATTATTGCTATAAAAAGTCCCGGTGGTCTGGGCGGCTTCTGGGTCATACTCAGTTCTATTACAGGACTTAATACCACAGAGCCCCCGGCTGATATCTCCGGCTCCACCTTCCAGCTTCCCCCCGGCTTTTCTGTCAATCTCTATGCCGAAGATCTTATGGCGCCAAGGTTTCTTGTACCCACTGAGACCGACGATATTATTGTCAGCTCTACCAGTGAAGGAACGATCAAGCTTTTAAGGGATTTGGATGCTGATGGCAGTGCCGAGATAGCCACAGTCCTTATCGCCGAGCTAAAGGCACCTCAGGGGTTGGTGTTCGACGGTGAATGGTTGTATTTCAGTGAGCGGGATAAAGTCAGCAAGGTGCGCTATAACCATCAAAGCGGCACGCTAATAGGCGAGCCACAGTTAATTATTGGCGATTTACCCTACGGCCACCCCTACCAGACCCATAATACCAAGACCATTGGCATCTCCCCGGACCGCAAGCTCTACATAACTGTGGGCTCACCCTGCAATATCTGTGAACCGGAGGATCCCCGTTACTCGGCAATCCTGCGCGCTGAACTGGATGGCAGTGGCCTGGAGATATACGCCAGCGGCCTGCGCAACAGTATCGGTTTCGACTGGGCTCCCTGGTCGGGCGAGTTATTTGCAACCGTTAATGCGCGGGATCTGCTCGGTGATAATTTCCCACCAGATGAGTTAAACAGGGTTGTTCAGGACGGCTTTTATGGCTGGCCCTACTTCAATGGCGACAATATTCCCGATCCTGACTACGGTGATAAGCGTCCTGATCTTCTTGGCAGCGCCATCCCGCCAACATTTAAATTCAGGGCTCACAATGCACCGCTTGGCATCCATTTTTTAAGCAACACCGCACTACTGCCTGATAATTTCAATAAATCCGCACTGGTTGCCCTGCATGGTTCCTGGAACCGCTCCGAGCTGGACGGTTATAAGGTAGTAGCCCTGCACTGGGACAGGGATGGCAATATCAGCAGCAGTGATTTTATGAGCGGTTTTTTAAGTGAGGCAGGTATCTCTGGCAGGCCAGTGGATATTACCCAGGATCGCAAAGGTAACCTCTATATCAGTGATGATTTAGCAGACAGGGTATATCGGGTGACTTTTAGATCAACTAGGTAACTAAAGAGTAAGACGTCTTAAGAGCTGTAAGCAGCCTAATAAATAAACGAGGGAATGGAAGCGTCAATAAAAGCGCCCCTGACCGAGACTGCCGCAACCGTCGCCTGTTACAGGTCCGACAAGTATGTTGAAACACTGAGACTTCTGGACATCCTGGTGTAATCTAAAACCATAAATGCCGACCCCACAGCTTTGGCAATCCCGTTCAGGGACTGGGGCTATTATGCAAACCTGGGATGTTAATTTAATGACCTGGCTAGCAGTACGGAATGTGGTGCTGAAGATTTGCCAAAACTGTGATTCAGGTCATTATAAACTGTTAACCATTCAAACTTCAGTCAAACTTAAAACATATGCCTGTAAGTACTTTAAATAGAGGCTGAAATCCACTGTAACTATTGACAAATAGGCTATCTCTAGCCAAAATGCGCGCCCCTACATTAGGGACTGTATCTGTTTTATGGCTACGTAGCTCAGCTGGTTAGAGCACAGCATTCATAATGCTGGGGTCGGTGGTTCAAGTCCACCCGTAGCTACCATATAA
>JBMYPM010000109.1:0-5143 GCA_049600275.1 Porticoccaceae bacterium
ATTAAAAAATATAAAAAAACCCCGCTTTTGCGGGGTTTTTTATGTCTTGGCTGTTTCAACCCCAGGGAGAAGTCTCACTGGGTGTCGGGATAACAGGAGCCTAAGCGCCTGTCACCTCAACAATCTGCTCCGCGGCAATCAACTTGCCTTCTTCAGCGGACTTCTGGAATGACTCAATCTGGTCAAAGTTCATATAGGTATAAACCTCTGCCGCCATTGAATCAATCTTGCTGGCATATTCCATATATTCAGCTGGTGTTGGCAGTCGACCCAAAATACCACCCACAGAGGCAAGCTCAGCACTGGTCAGGTAAACATTGGCGCCATCACCCAGTCGGTTGGGGAAGTTACGGGTTGAAGTAGACAGCACAGTTGCGCCGGCCAGTACTCGTGCCTGGTTACCCATGCACAGTGAACAGCCTGGCATCTCTGTGCGAGCGCCGACTTTACCGTAGATATTGTAGTAGCCTTCTTCCATCAGCGTATGGGCATCCATACGGGTAGGCGGGCAGATCCAGAATCTGGAATCCACTGAACCGGCTTCGTCGAGCAGCTTGCCGGCTGCGCGGAAGTGGCCAATATTGGTCATACAGGAGCCGATAAAGATTTCGTCGACCTTATCGCCAGCAACTTCGGAAAGCAGCTTCGCATCATCCGGGTCATTCGGGCAGCAGACGATAGGCTCTTTAATATCGGCCAAATCAATTTCAATAACTGCGGCGTATTCTGCATCGGCATCTGCTGACATCAATGTAGGCTCAGCCAGCCACTCTTCCATCTTGCGAACACGACGCTCGAGAGTACGCACATCGCCATAGCCCTCGGCAATCATCCAGCGCAGCAGGGTGATATTTGAATTCAGGTACTCGGCGACAGAATCTTCGCTCAGCTTGATAGTACAGCCAGCAGCGGAACGCTCAGCGGAGGCATCGGAAAGCTCAAATGCCTGCTCAACGGTAAGGCCTTCAATACCTTCGCCTTCGATTTCCAGAATACGGCCACTGAAGAAGTTCTTTTTGCCTTTCTTCTCTACAGTCAGCAAGCCTTCTTTAATACCGTAGTACGGGATTGCATGAACCAGGTCACGCAGGGTGATACCGGGTTGCATTTTGCCCTTAAAACGAACCAGTACAGATTCAGGCATATCCAATGGCATTACGCCGGTGGCTGCTGCGAAAGCGACCAGGCCAGAACCGCCGGGGAATGAAATACCCATAGGGAATCTGGTGTGTGAATCGCCACCTGTACCCACAGTATCCGGCAGCAGCATACGGTTCAGCCAGCTGTGAATAATGCCGTCGCCCGGGCGCAGGGAAACACCGCCGCGGTTCATAATAAAATCGGGCAGGCTGTGCTGGGTGCTGATATCTACGGGCTTGGGGTAGGCTGCGGTGTGGCAGAATGACTGCATCACCAAATCCGTTGAGAAACCCAGGCAGGCCAGGTCTTTCAGCTCGTCCCTGGTCATTGGGCCAGTGGTATCCTGGGATCCGACAGTGGTCATTTTGGGCTCACAATAAGTGCCGGGGCGAATACCTTCAACGCCACAGGCTTTACCAACCATTTTCTGTGCCAATGTGTAGCCGGCATCGGAATCAGCCGGTGCTGTTGGCTGGCGGAATACATCTGAAGGGGGCAGTCCCATATGCTCGCGAGCGCGCTGGGTTAAGCCACGGCCCACAATCAGGTTGATTCGGCCATCGGCCTGCACTTCATCGAGAATCACCTCTGATTTGTGCTCGAACTCGGAAACTACTTCGCCAGCTTCATTAAGGATTTTGCCCTCGTAAGGGAAGATCTCAATTACGTCGCCGTTATTAATATTGTCTACCGGTGCTTCAAATACCAGGGCACCGGCATCTTCCATGGTGTTAAAGAAGATCGGGGCTACCTTGCTGCCGAAGCAGATACCGCCAGAGCGCTTGTTGGGTACGCCGGGCATATCTTCACCGAAGAACCAGAGTACGGAGTTGGTCGCAGACTTGCGCGAAGAACCAGTGCCTACAACATCGCCAATAAAGGCAACTGGCAGGCCACGAGCTTTTAGCTCTTCAATCTGGGTCATAGGGCCGGTTACACCGTGCTCTTCCGGATGCATACCGTCGCGAGTCATTTTAAACATGGCGCGGGCATGCAGTGGGATATCTGGTCGTGACCAGGCATCCTGGGCAGGGGAGAGATCGTCGGTATTGATTTCGCCGGTAGCCTTAAAGACCGCTACTTTGATGCTCTCGGGCACTGCATCATTGGAAGTGAACCATTCGGCATCAGCCCATGACTGCATAACCGCACTGGCGTTGGCATTGCCGGCATCGGCTTTCTCTGCCACATCGTGGAAGGCATCAAAGACCAGCAATGTGCTTTTCAGTTCTTCCGCGGCCTGGCTTGCCAGCTCAGCATCGTCGAGCAGGGCAACCAGTGTTGCTACGTTGTAGCCACCGTGCATATTGCCAAGCAGTGTCACTGCAGCGGAGCGATCAATCAGGGGAGAAGAGGCTTCGCCATTAACAATCGCGCTCAGGAAGCCGGCTTTAACATAGGCGGCTTCATCTACACCCGGGGGAACGCGATTGGCAATCAGGTCGAGAAGAAAATCTTCCTCGCCAGCAGGAGGGTTTTTTAAGAGTTCGACCAGACCTGCAGTCCACTCTGGATCCAATGGCTTTGGTGGAATATTTTGTAATTGACGTTCAGCAACGTGAGCACGATAGGCTTCTAGCACAGCTGGCTTCTCCTGTTGTGTAAAAAAGTAATTGTTTGCTTCAATTCCGAGGATCGGTCTTGAAAACGGAGCGACATTGTACGTGATTTTGTTATTTATTTGTATGTCTGTGGCCTATAACCACTATATATCAAGGTTGTTATACCTATTATGATTCAAAACCCTGTCTCGCGGCTTATTTGTCCGGTAACCTTCACCCTTTTTTTGCGCAGATATTTTTAAGGGTAGCCACAATGAATAGTCAGGCAGCTGTGAAACTTGGGGAGCGTCTCAGTCAACTGGGCAATATGCTTGACCAGACCTATTCGACAATCTGGGATTGCTGTTGTGATCATGGCTTACTGGGTATGTCATTGCTGCAAAAGAGGCAGGCTGACAAGGTTGTTTTTGTAGATATTCTGAAGCAGCAAATGGCTTTGCTCAAGCAGGAGTTGCAGTGGCGTTTCCCAAGGGATGACTTTGACTGGCAGGTTATATGCCAGGATTTAAGGGAGGTTACTGTGCCCAGGGTTGAGTCCCAGCTGTTTGTGATAGCAGGGGTTGGCGGCAATAAAACCATAGAGTTTATTCACAGTCTGTGTGCCGCGATGCCTGGCTTGCCATTTGATCTGCTGATTTGTTCAGTGCATGGCAATTACTCAGTGCGACAGACCTTGATTCAGCAGGGCTTTAGTTTGAAGAGCGAGCAGCTTGTTTTTGAGAATAAGCGTTTCTATGAGGCTATCTATGTAACAAATGCTGTAGCAAAAAATGCCCGTCACAGCATAGTTCCCACGGGCAGCAGTATGTGGGACTGGTCAAATCCCAGCCATCATCAATATTGGCAAAAAACCCTCGACCACTACCGTAAAAAAGCCGCTGCAGATCCAAATACATTTCGCTCAATTGTCGACCATTATGAGAGCTTGTTAAAAAAAGCCTGTTAAACAAAGTCGGCAACAGTGTTGCAGATATGTCTATATTTGAATAACCCTGCCAGGGATAATTTATTCAGTTACATAGGTGGTCTGCAAATGATAAAGCTCTACGGTTTAAGTGTTAGCAACTATTACGCAATGGTTAAGGTTTTTATGCTCGAGAAAGGGTTTGATTTTGAGGAGGTGTATATCAAGCCAACCTATAGTGAACCCTTTCTTGAGTTGAGCCCGATGGGTAAAATTCCCTGTATTGAAGTCGACGAGGGTTACCTGAGTGAGACGACTGCGATTATGGGTTTTTTGGAGAGCTGTATTCCCGAACTGCCAATGACTAATGAGGACAGCTTTCGCCGTGCGCAGATGGCGCAACTTATCAAGGTGGTTGAGCTGTATATTGCCGTCGAATATGCCCGCTTGCTTGACTACGTCTACTTTGGCGCAGAGCTTAACCAGGCGGTTGCCGATGATGCCAGGCCGAACATGGTTAAGGGCCTGGCGGCGTTTCAGCGGTTGTGCAGTTTTTCTCCCTACCTGCTCGGCGAAGAGGTTACTATGGCAGACTTTTTTGCCTACTACATCTTTAAAAATGCAATTCCAGTTGCAAAGAAAGTCTGGGATTGGGATATTGTCGGCGAAGTTGATGGCCTGGCTGACTGGTTGCGTTTGATGTCTGAACGGCCACTGGTTCAGCAGGTCGATAATGAACGTCAGGCTGCAATTACTGCTTTTATGGAAAACTCTGAATGACAGCAATTTTTACCAAGGCATCCCCTAAAATCGATGAGGCTAAGTTAGTCGCTGCGAAACAGGCGCTGGATGAAATCAATTCTTTTTTACCCTGTCCGACACCGGATCGCTGGGTTGAAAATGCCCTGCAAAATCAAGAGCTGATGCTTATAGATCACGCCAACTGTGAAAAGAAAGCCGCCAGCACGGCATTAAGTTTGATTAATCGCTACACGGAAAATTTTGAATTGCTCAACAAAATGTCTCGCCTGGCCCGTGAAGAGATGCGCCATTTCGAGCAGGTTATTGCGCTGATGAAGCGCCGCAAAATTGCCTACGTGCATGTTTCGGCATCCCGCTATGCGGCGGGATTAAGGACTATGGTACGCAGTAAAGATCCCTGCAAGTTGGTGGATGTGCTTATTATTGGTGCCTTTATCGAGGCTCGCTCCTGTGAGCGATTTGCCAAGCTGGCGCCATACCTGGACGCCGAGCTAGAGGCTTTCTACCAGTCGTTGTTAAAGTCTGAAGCCCGTCATTATCAGGACTATTTGCGCTTGGCAAAGGCGGCGGCTGGCAATGTTTCTATCGATCAGCGCATTGCTGAAATTGCTGAACGTGAGCGCCAGTTGGTCGAACAGCCTGACACTGAGTTTCGCTTTCACTCTGGGCCAGTGGCTTAGAGGATCTGCTGCTTTTTCTTGCCAGGACAGCGTAAAACAGCTCAATTTTTTCGCCCATAAAAAAAGGCAGCCAGGGCTGCCTTTTTTCCAGCTTG
>JBMYPM010000110.1:0-5097 GCA_049600275.1 Porticoccaceae bacterium
AGAGGTTGCCCAGGGCACGAACATTGACTATGCCATAACGATTTTCAATATCGGCAAAGAATGCCTGGCCGGCACCAAACTTCCCGTAGCTAAAAAAGATTCCAATCAGGAAGATAACGGCCAGACAGGATGAAACTGCCGGCCTGGCGATAATCGGCGTCAGCAGTCTTAAATAAAAGTCTAATAGCGGCTGAAACAGGGTTTTTGCCGACTCTTCTGAGTCGTGACTCTCGGGGAGACGCTTGCTGGCACCACGGCGACGGGAGATCACGATGCCCAGTGTCGGGGCAAAAATTAACGCATAGGTAAGTGACCAGGCCAATACTGAGAACACGGTTATTGGCAGGTAGGACATAAATTCACCGGAGACCCCGGGCCAGAACAGCAGCGGTAAAAATGCCGCCAGTGTTGTGCCGGTTGAGGCGATAACCGGAACCGCCATACGCCGCACGGCCTCCATATAGGCCTGGCGTGTTGGAAGTCCCTCGGCAGCTTTGGTATTGGCAAACTCAACCACAACGATGGCACCATCAATCAGCATACCCAGGGACAGCAACAGGCCAAACATCACCATAAAGTTAAAGCTGAAACCGAGTATATTGACCACAATCATCGATCCCAGCAGGCAGAATGGAATACCAAAGCCAACCAGCAAACCGGAGCGTACACCCAGCGTGGCGACCACCAGTACCAGCACCAGGCTCATGGCGGTAAGAATATTTCCCTGCAGCTCGCTGACCATCGACTGGGCGTATTCGGAGCTATCGAAGATATAATCAATTTTTATCTGTTGCGAAAACTGTCCCTCAGCATTGGCAACGGCACTGCGCACTGCATCTACAGTTTCAATAGAGTTGGCCTTTAGGCGTTTTCGAACATCGATAGCGATGGTCTTTTTGCCATTGATAGTGCTAAAGCCGAGTGGGTCTTTAAAGGTGCGACGCACCTCTGCCACATCGCCCAGGGTAATAACCCCGTCGGCACTAAAACGCAGGGGCAGATTGCGAATATCTTCTGTGCTTTCAATAAGCGCGGGAATCTTGATACCAAAACGGCCCTGGGCTGCGTCCATCTCGCCAGCGGGAATCAGCAGATTATTTGCCCTTACCGAGCCAAGCAGTTCATCGGCGGTGATGTTGTACTGTTCGAGTCTGTAGGGATCCAGAACCGCCTCAACAACTTCGTCGCGATGGCCGGACATCTCCGCTTCGAGAACATCGGGGAGTATTTCAAGCTGGCGCTGGAAGTATTTTGCCGTGGTGAAGAGCTCACGCTCGGAAATATTGTCGCCGGAAAAAGTCACTACCACCGTAGGCTCAGGGCTGGGGCTCAATTCATTGACTATGGGCTCTTTGGTCTCCTGGGGGAATTCCGCTTTGGCGCGATCGACCGCCTCGCGCACCTCGGCGACCACAGTGGCTATATCTTCACTGATATCAAATTCGGCGAGGATATAGACCGCACCCTCTCTGGCAGTGGCATTGATCTCGTCGAGACCATCCAGGGTCTTTAGCTCCTTTTCAACCGGGCGAATCAATAGGCGGGCACCATCTTCCGGCGAAATACCGTCGTGCCTGACCATAATCAGCACCACCGGCAGTGTGACATTGGGATTGACTTCCACTGGCATGGACACACGGGCCATGGTGCCAGCAAAGAGAATCAACAGCATAATGGAGAGAGTCGCTCTGGAGTGGTCGATAATTCGATTGAGAAAATTCATTTAGATAGTTTTTCCGCTATGGATTTTCAGGGCTGTTATTTACCCTCTCAGGGCTGTTGCTATAAGAGACAGCCACCTGCTCACCCTCAGAGACATAGTTTTGCCCCAGGCTGACCAGCGCCACTTTGTCGGGAAGACCAGCCACCCAGACACCTTCGCTGGTCTCACCGACGCTGGTAATACCCAGGGTACTGACAATTCCCTGATTGTTGACCGAGCGAACAGCCAGTCGGCCCTGGTCATCGAGCAGCATAAGGCTCGCCGATATCAGGTGCGCATCCATAGGCTGGCCCTCTATCTGTAGGCGACCGGACATACCGGCAAGGAATTCCAGCTGCGGGTTTTCCACCGTCGCCTCAACTCTGTAACTGCGAGTAACTGGATCGGCCTGGTGGGACAGATAGGTAATTTTTCCATTGAGCAGATCACCATTCACCAGCGTCACCCTGGCAGCACTGCCCAATGAAATCCTGCTGATCTCACTCTCGGTGATAACTGCGGTTATTGTCAGTGGATCCAGTTCAACTACCTGCGCGCAGAGCTGACCAGGTTGGACAAAATCGCCTATTTCAACCGGGCGGCTCTCAACAATGCCATCAAAGGGCGCTTTTATCGACAGGTTCTGCATATCCAGGGCGCTGCGCTCTACAGCCACTCGCGCCGACTCAAGCCTGGTTTTAGCCTGGGCTATCGCCAACTCCGACTGATAGCCGCTCTGCTTGAGTTTTCGCGCACCCTCGTATTCGATTTTCGCCTGGGCCAGGGCCGCTGCCGCATGCTCAATTCTCCGGGCGCGATCCTCAGCATCAATTCTGCACAATGTATCGCCAGCCACAACCTGCGCGCCCTCTTCCACGGGAACGGCAACAATGCGACCGCCCACCTGGGCTTTCACATCTACTGCACGGTTGGCTTCCGTTTTCGCCCGCAGTGAAAGCTGCGGCCTGAATTGCTGAACCTCTGTCCAGGTCGCTTCAATAGAGGTGAGGCTCGCGTCAACGGATTTTCCAGCCTTGCCATCAGTTTTTGGCGAAAGCAGTAAACCGCTGGCTAACCAGAGAAAAATTGCCGCAGCGAGAATAAGCGAAATACGTACATTTTTATTCAAGGGAACCATCCATTTTTTATGCTTTTTCAATCGTTTGGTTACGATCCATACAGTCCGACAGTTTACTCGTGCCGGTAATTTAATGCTGAAATATTCATCTGCCAGCAAGCCCGCAGACCCTGCCCACAGAGTTAAAAGTAGTGTACCCGGTAAGGTTTTTCAGCTGAAACAGCACTTATATTCTCTGGAAGCACTAGAGATTTTGTTGGCTCAACTGTGATCTCACCAACAAAATATAGCAGCTAAAGGTGTACTGTTTGGCATTTTATAGCACTCAGCTTGAACTGATAATTGCCATGATGACAATGGGGGTCAAACCTAAGCATATTAAAGAAGGCTTGTTACAGAGAGATAAAGGACTAGGGACAATGGTTACGCATAATGCAGAGAGGGAACTATTTAACCGGAGGCCACACACAGGGCGCTCTTACTTCACCAACCTGGCCATCGCCGTCGCCCTGCTGTTTTCCTGCTCGGCAAAAGCTGAGCTGATACTCAATGGCAGCACCATATACTCGGATCTGGGAAGGGATCAATTTGTTGCGGCACTCTATACGGAAACCGCCCACAACAACCCGGAAGTTATCCAGGCCATGGATACTGAAAAGCGCATGGAAGTGCGTATTCTCAACAACTACTCCAAGCGCCGCTGGGTCAACCTTTGGATGCAGAGTATCTCGATCAATAACAGCCGTGAAAACTTCTCTGACTCTGCAGAGGAGTTAATCGCCCTGATGCAGGCTCCTAAATCAGCGCCGAAAAAAGGCGATATATTGGAATATTTATTCTCACCTGAGAGCGGCACCTCAATGCGCTTTAATGGAACCGAGTTAATTTCCGGTCTCTCTGGAGAGGTCTTTGGCCTGCTTTTGCGGACCTGGATTGGCGCTATACCTCCCAGCACCAGTTTTAAGGAAGAGCTGCTCGGCAACCGGCGCAACACTGCAGCGCAGGATCTTTTACAGAACCTTAAACCGGATAAGCAGCGAGTTGCCCTGGCCGCATCATGGATCCTTCCAGAGCCTGTGAAAGACGTGGTAAAACCGGCAGCACCAGCGTTAAAAGAAAAAGTTATTGCAACGCCAATAGAAACGGCAGATATCAAAGAAGAGCCTGTTGTCGCAGCTGAAAGCCCTGGCGCAGAAAAACCCCCTGCAGGCCAAGAGACCGGCCCCGGGACTGTTGCTGCCAGCGAAACCAGCAGTTCTGGCCAGCCAGCAGCTGAAATCAGCGAAGAGCAGGAACCAGTCGCAGAAGAGCCTGAAGAAGAGATCGATTTTAATGTCATTGAAGCACTGGCACAGAGAGACTATACGCCGCTGGTTGTGCAGAAAATCTACCAGAATATCTCCTACCCAAGTCGAGCAGTTTCGAAAAACCAGCAGGGTACGGTTCGTGTGGCGATAAAAATTGGCCGCTCCGGAGAGCTGCAAAATGTCCTGACAACCCAGGAATCAAGGTACAGCAGCCTTAATAGAGCGGCGGTAAAGGCTGTTGAAAAAGCCGCTCCATTCCCGATACTGCCGGAACAGATAACCGCGGAGTCCTTCGAATTAAGTATTCCTATTACCTTTCGACTGCAGTGATTTAACCACAGGAACAGGGAAAAGTGCTGCCGTCGATTTAAACTGCAACAGCAGCGCCTTTTTTATCACTGCTTATATTTCCATAAAAGCTGCACTGGTCAATTTTTCATCAAGTCGCTATAATCCGCGCCGAAATATTGCAATGCGCTCTCGCACCAAACTCACAGTAAACCCTGACGGATAAAAAATCATGAGCTACAACGACATTCCGGCCGGTAAAGACCTGCCTAACGATATTAATGTGATTATTGAAATTCCAGCTAATCACGATCCAATCAAATACGAAGTAGATAAAGATAGCGACGCTATTTTTGTTGACCGTTTTGTTGCTACGCCAATGTTCTACCCAGCCAACTACGGCTATGTTCCCCAGACTCTGTCAGAAGACGGCGACCCACTGGATGTATTGGTAGTATCTCCCTACCCGGTAGTCCCAGGCTCAGTTATCCGCAGCCGTGTTGTTGGCGTTTTGAAAATGAGCGATGAATCAGGTATCGATGCAAAGCTTCTCGCCGTTCCACACACCAAGCTGACCAAGATCTATGATCATGTTCAGGAGATCGCTGATCTGCCAGAACTGCTGCTCAACCAGATTGTTCACTACTTTGAAAACTACAAGGCTCTCGAGCCAGGTAAGTGGGTTAAAGTTGACGGTTGGGACAATGCTGAAGCTGCACGTG
>JBMYPM010000111.1:0-4987 GCA_049600275.1 Porticoccaceae bacterium
TTCCCCAGGTGGGCTTACCCCAGATAGCGCCAGTAAACAGGGCAATAAATGTCAGCGCGGCACCAATGGGTGCTGCCGACTTCATTACCATATAGGAGAGCTTCATTTTCCAGATAAGGCCCACGGCACCGGCGATAGCCATAATGTAATAGCCGGCCAGGGCTAGAAATGAGGCTGGCACATGGATATAGATAATGCGAAAGCTGTTGCCCTGCTTGGCATCTGCAGGGGCAATTGCCAGCCCCCAGACCAGCCCGCTGACCAGAACCGCTGCTGCAATCAGCGCGAGCAGGGGCAACCAGCGCGTACTGGTCTGGTAAAACCAGCGCGGTGATCCAAGACGGTGAAACCATTGCCAACTCATATCTTTTCCTTTCTCTAATTGCCGCTGGTAATGCGCAGCGCACCGGCCGCAGCCAGTGGGCAAAGTGCTACAGAGGCAGCAAAAAGCGCCCCCAGAATGGCCAGTGGTGGCAGCCAGTTAAGTCCATCAACGGCATAACTAATGGTCGCCGTACCAAAAATAATCACTGGCATATACATTGGCATCACCAGTAGTGACAGCAACAAGCCACCCTTGCGCAGGGATACTGTCAGGGCTGCTCCCACTGCACCAGTGAGGCTAAAACAGGCGGTGCCAAGTGCAAGACTGCAGAGCATTGGCAGATACCCCGATGCCGGAAGTGACAGCATCAATCCCAACAGGGGCGAAGCCAGTGTCAGCGGCAAACCTGTAGTCAACCAATGGGCGGTAATTTTACCCAATAGCGGCATAGGCAGTAACTGGGGTGAAATTAACAGCTGCTCCAATGAGCCATCCTGGTAGTCGCTGGCAAATAAGCCATCCACTGATAACAGGGTTGCCAGCAGCGCCATCACCCAGATCATCCCGGCGGCAACTTCTGCCAGTCGCGTGGATTCAGGCGTTAACACCAGGGGTATCAGGGTCGAGACCATCACAAAAAAAATCAGCGGGCTGGCGGCTTCACCACGACGGCGATAGGCCAGCAAGAGGTCGCGCTTAAGCCATGCGCTGTAACCGCTGTTGTTTGAATGGGCCATTATGCCGCCTGCCCTGCCTGTGAGCCCAGGCTGTATTTACGCAAATTATTGAGGGTCAGATCTTGATGGCTGGTCAGCACCACCGCCCCACCCTGATTGAGATGTTCTTGCAGACGGGACTCGAGGAAACTGACACCCTGCTTGTCGATGGCTGTAAAGGGTTCGTCGAGATACCAGAGGGCAGCCTCACTGATCATCAGTCTTGCCAGCGCTACTCTTCGATGCTGGCCGGCAGACAATGCGTAACAGGGAATATCGGTATAACCGGAGAGGCCGACAGCATTGAGGGCATCTTGTATACCGAGTTGATTTGCTTTTGCCGTGCTATTTTCCCCGCTTGCCGCATTAACCATCCAGCGCAAATTTTCCTCTGCGGTAAGGGTTAGCTTAACTGCCGGCTGGTGGCCAATATAGAGCATATCGGAGAGATACTGATAGCGGCATTTGGACAGGACTTCGCCGTTGTAGAGGATGCTCCCAGCACTGGGTTGCAGAGCAGTTGTCAGTAGCCGCAACAATGTGGTTTTACCGCTGCCATTGGCGCCTTCAATCTGCAGTATTTCGCCAGGATTGAGGATCAGGTTAACCTTTTCAAGCAGACAGCTGTCGTCGCGCTCAAAGGCGAGATTCTCTACTTTTAAAAGGGGTGATTGCGCCAAAGAAGTTTCCCGAACCATATGTATTTTCCAGGGTCGGTATTATGCCAAAACCAGCTTGCAAATGTTGGTAAAAATGCAGCGGCTTACCTGGGATTGGGTTTTAGGGGGTAAAGACCTGAATTTAGCGGGCTTAATCCAGGTCAAAGTCATAATCATCAGTCTGCTTTTTTACCCGGACTGCATCCAGTCGCTCTTCCAGACGCCGCCGTGAGTCAAAAGTGATGCGGGTTTTAGATGTTGGTGAGGCTGAAGATGCCTCATCCTCATCGAAATCATCAACCAAATCCAGATCGTCTACGTCATTCATAACACACCCTTAAACCGTTTTAATAAAAGGCCAAAAAGCATTTTCATAATGGTAAAAAATTAAACCCTAATTATTCCAGCAAGTTAAACAATATATCCGGCGATATTCAGGCTGCTACTGCCAACGGCCAAATCACCCAATACGGCACTTGCAGCAAGTTGTGAATCTATTAACCCTATTACGGTCAAACCACTACTCGGAGACCAGTCGTATAAGATAAACATGAGAAAAAGTCGTTTTTTTTCTGCTTTTCACTGCTTCTCTCTACGTTTACTTACAACAAGGAAAGCCAACCATGCAAAAACAACGCTCCTTTATTACGGCCATTATTGTTCCCGTCTATTGCGCTTTTCTTACAGTTATTTTCGCTGGAATAGCCAGTTCCAGTTATGCAGAAGAGCGTACGGCGACATTTGCCGGCGGTTGTTTTTGGTGCTCGGAGAGCGATTTTGAGAAACTCGACGGGGTTATCTCGGTTATTTCCGGCTATACAGGAGGCCAGCTGGAAAACCCCACCTACAAGCAGGTCTCTTCAGGTAAAACCGGTCATACCGAGGGCATTCAGATTATTTTTGATAGTGAAATAGTCAGTTATTCAACCCTGCTGGAGTATTTTTGGAGGAGTATCGACCCGATTGATGGTGGCGGGCAGTTCTGCGATCGCGGCCAGCAGTATCGCAGTGAAGTTTTCTATCACAACCAGGACCAGAAGGAGATTGCGGAAAAGTCCCGGCAGGCTCTCGATAAAAATGCCGGCCTCGGCGCTCCAATAGCGACAAAAATTACTGCTGCGAGTACCTTTTACCCGGCAGAGGACTACCATCAGGATTACTACCTGAAAAATCCAATACGCTACAACTATTACCGTTGGGGCTGTGGCCGCGACAAGCGACTTGAAGAGCTGTGGGGCACTGCCACCGCGGACAATAAGCCCGCAGGCCAGTGAACCCTCTTTAACTATCAGTGAACCACTAGCACATCGCCCAGCACATGGTGGATAACTTTTTCCGAAGTATTGCCAAACAACTTGGCCGCCACCTTGCCTGGCAGGCTGCGGGCTGCAGCACTTCCTATCACCAGAACACCGCTGGCACCCACGGCATCGGCCATCTCAATATCGACAAAGCCGGTCCTGACTTGGGTGACATCCGGCTCAATACCTACTTTATCCAGGGATTCATTGAGTATCTGCTCGGCACGCTCCAGGGCCTCCTCGCCCAGGTCTGCCAGCGCATAGGGGAACTGGCCTGGCATAGCTGGAACCGGCGCAACCACCGCCTGGGAGTTTAACCAGTCCGGTATCACCGAGACTACATGTAACTCCACCCCCAGGGCCACAGACAAATCCCTGGCTTTTAACAGCACCCTCTCACCCAGCTGGCGATGCTCAGGGCTCTCCTCCAGGGTGCTAAAGGCGGCGACGACTTTATCTATATGTTCGGCATCCTCATTGACCAGCCACACCGGGCAACTGGCTTCGCGAAGCAGGTGCCAGTCCTCAGGGGTATGGATAAATTCGGAGATTCTGGAATGGCGATGAACTGCTTTAACAATCAGGTCTGCAGACATTTTTTTCGCTTCGACAACAACACTGAAATGCCAGCGACGCCCCCAATGCATAGTCGAGGAGAAACGATCACCAAACTTGTCGGTCAGCTGGCGCAGCTTAACCTCAGCTTCATCGAGGATTGCCTGCTTGACCTCAGCGTAGTTATCAAAGCCAACATAGCGATTCAGCTCCTCTATCGAGTCGTAGACAACCATAAACAGGTGAATATCCCCGCCGTTATCTGTGGCTACCTGAACAGCCTGCCCCAAGACATGCTCATCACTCTCCGATCCATTTAAAACTACCAGTATATTTTTCATTTCACTCCCTGTTACAAAGACCCTTTTGACAGTATTTTTAGTGTAGTCGGCAAACTCCAGACCAGTGAAAATGAAACTGATGTAGATCAATTCAGCGTCTATACTTTTGGTTGAGGGCTAGCGCCTATCGGCCTGTATTTGGAATTCAATTGATTAAGGATGATGTTTTGAAAAGCATAGAGAATGTATACAACAATCCGGTCAGCTGTCGCGACTGTCGAATGAGTACGCTGTGCATTCCCCTGTCACTTCGACCCGACGAGCTCTACAAGCTGGACCAGATTATCCAGCGCGGCAGCCCCTACCAGGCGAGACATTCTGTGTTTAACAGCGGCGATAAATTCACTTCCGTCTACGCGGTTCGCAGCGGTTCTATCAAATCATTCTGCATTGACGATGAAGGCAGGGAGCAGGTGACAGGTTTCTATCTGCCCGGAGAGATTTTTGGCTGGGATGGCCTTGCCGAAAACTATTATCAAAATACAGCTATAGCCCTGGAAACCACTTCTATCTGCGAGATACCCTACAGCCAACTGGACCAGCTGGCCTCATCCATTACCTCTATCCACAAACACGTGATGAAACTGGTGGCCAGGGAGATTACCGCCGATCAAAAGCTGATTGCCCTGCTGGCGGGAAACTCAGCTCACCAGCGCCTCGCCAGCCTGCTGTTGAGTATCTCTGCTCGTCTGGCCCAGCAAAAGCTCTCTTCAACCCGTTTTCGACTGCCTATGTCCCGCGGCGAGATAAGTAACTACCTGGGCCTGACCGTTGAAACAGTGAGTCGCGCCTTTAGCCATTTTCAGAGAATGGGCTATCTGGCAGTCAACAAAAAAGAGATCGAGCTGATTGATAAACCCGGCCTCGAACAGCTGCTTACAAATCCCGAGGAATGTGCATAAGCCCCCTGAACCGGTATTGATTGAGGTGAACTGCGGCGCGTCTTACAATGCTGTTGATTTAGTGCCCTAAAGTTAGCGCTCTATAAATAACTGCCTAAAGCAATAGTATTGGAACCCCGGATGAAAATTTACCGAGTCGGCGGCGCCGTTCGCGACAAACTACTCAATTATCCCAGTGATGAAAATGA
>JBMYPM010000112.1:0-4968 GCA_049600275.1 Porticoccaceae bacterium
AGAATGTCTATTGTTTTTCTATGGTTGCGCCGAGCTAAAAGTTACGGTAGCCTGCGCACCTTTCTTACATGGTGACCAAAAAATGACCAAACCTTTTGTTGCAATTTTAATGGGTTCCGATTCCGATTTACCGGTAATGGAAGCCAGTTTTAAAATCCTTAAAAAATTCGATATCCCCTTTGAAGTAAAGGTGACATCTGCACACCGTACTCCAGCGGCAACTCACAGCTATGTTACTGATGCGGATGCCCGCGGCTGTGCAGCCTTTATCTGTGCTGCTGGCATGGCGGCCCACCTGGCCGGTGCTGTTTCTGCTACGACTTTGCGCCCGGTTATCGGTGTGCCAATCAATGGTTCACTGGACGGTCTGGATGCATTGCTCTCAACAGTCCAGATGCCTGGCGGAATTCCAGTTGCAACTGTAGCTATCGGCAGTGCCGGCGCTAAAAATGCCGCCTACCTCGCTGCACAGATTATCGGTGTTTCCGATTCATCTATGCACGAAAAGCTCCTGAAAGAGCGCGCTGACAATGCCGCAGCAATTATTGCTAAAGATGCTGCATTGCAGGAATCGCTTCAGAACGGATAATTATTCCGTGACCAATTGGGTGAGCCATCCACAGATCTGCCGTGCAGCAGAAATGCTAAAGCAGCAGGCGGTGGTGGCTTATCCCACTGAGTCAGTCTGGGGGCTCGGTTGTGATCCCCAGTCTGCCTCCGCAGTCGAAAAAATCCTCCAACTTAAAAAGCGCAATGTCGAGAAAGGACTCATCCTGATCGCCGACTGCATTGAGCGCTTTGAACCCTTTCTGGCTGGCCTTGATGAAGAACGCCTGCGTCGCTTTAGGGAGCCAACCGAAAAACCCACTACCTGGCTAGTGCCTGACAACGGCTCCGCTCCGCTGTGGATTACCGGTGGCCGTGATACATTGGCGCTGCGTATAACAGAGCATCCGGTTGCGGCGGCACTGTGCAAACTTTCAGGCGGCCCGCTGGTGTCAACATCAGCCAATCCCCAGGGGTTGCCGGCGGCTAAATCGGCGGCTGAGGTGGAAAACTATTTTGCCACGGCAATCGACGTACTGGCCCCGGGTCAGGTCGGCGATGCCCTCAACCCCAGCGAGATCAGGTATTTAATCAGCGGAGAAATTGTTCGTGCAGGATAGTCAGCAGAATATAGATAAAGCAGCAGTAAAAGAGTATCTGCTCGGGCTGCAAGAGAGTATTTGCAGTGCTTTGCAAGCTGTCGATGGCAGTTCATGGCAAGAGGACAGCTGGACCCGTGAAGAGGGTGGCGGTGGCCGCAGCCGTGTACTGGTCGATGGCCCGGTGATTGAAAAGGGTGGGGTTAATTTCTCTCATGTCTTTGGTACCCAGATGCCTGCCTCGGCAACCCAGAATCGCCCGGAGCTGGCGGGTCGCAGTTTTGAGGCTATGGGTGTCTCCCTGGTAATCCATCCGCAAAACCCCTATGCCCCAACCTCCCACGCCAATGTACGATTTTTTATTGCCGAAAAAGAGGGTGCAGATCCCGTTTGGTGGTTTGGCGGCGGCTACGACCTGACCCCCTATTACGGCAATGATGAGGATTGCCGGCACTGGCACCAGACTGCCAAAGCGGCCTGCGATCCCTTTTCCCCAGATTATTACCCGCGCTTTAAAACCTGGTGTGATGACTATTTTTACTTAAAACATCGCGGTGAGCCGCGGGGTATTGGCGGTCTGTTTTTCGATGATTTAAATGAGCCCGGATTTGAACAGAGCTTTGCCTTTATGCGCAGTGTCGGTGACAGCTATACAGATGCCTACCTGCCGATTTTGCAGCGTCGTTATGCTCGGGAGTTCGGGGAGCGCGAGCGCCAGTTCCAGCTCTACCGTCGCGGGCGCTATGTTGAATTTAACCTGGTCTATGATCGCGGTACCCTGTTTGGCCTGCAGACCGGCGGCCGTACGGAATCTATTCTTATGTCACTACCACCGCTGGTGCGTTGGGAGTACGATTGGACACCAGAGCCCGGCAGTGCCGAGGCGCAACTCTACGAGAAATACCTGGTCCCCAACAACTGGGTGTAAAATTCTGGAAGCGAAAAATGACTGATAAATACGCTGTTTTTGGTAACCCGGTTACTCATAGCAGATCACCGCAGATTCACAGCGCCTTTGCGGCGGCCACCGAGCAGGATCTCAGCTATGAAAAACAGCTTGTTGCTATCGACGGCTTTGAGGCTGCGGCAGATGAATTCTTCGCCGCTGGCGGCAAGGGCCTGAATATTACTGTCCCCTTTAAACAGGAAGCCTATTCTTATGCTGCACGGCTAACCGAGCGGGCGCGTCGCGCCGGTGCGGTCAATACATTGACCATGCAGGATGATGGCACGGTGATTGGCGATACTACCGATGGCGTCGGTATGGTGACAGATATAATTAAAAATCTCGGCTGGCAGATTCGTGCCAAACGGGTTTTGGTACTCGGGGCCGGCGGTGCGGTGCGAGGTGTTTTGGAGCCGCTGATGGCCGAACAGCCGCAGCATGTGGTTATTGCAAACCGCACAGTGGAGAAAGCGCTTCAACTCTCCAAGGGTTTTGCCGAGCTGGGTTATATTCTGGGTTGTGGTTTTGATATGTTGCCCGGCCAGGAATTCGACCTGGTTATCAATGGCACCAGCACCAGCTTAACGGGCGGCATGCCTGCCCTGCCGGATGATTTGTTTCCATCGGGTTCGGCCTGTTACGACATGATGTATGCGGCACAGCCGACACCTTTCCTAAAGTGGGCTCAGCGCAGGGGAGCGGCGACTGCCGATGGTTTGGGTATGCTGGTAGAGCAGGCTGCGGAATCGTTCAATATCTGGCGACAGGTTAAGCCTGAAACTGCCGCAGTTATCGAGACTCAGCGCGCTTCGCTGTAGTGTTTTCCGTTAGGGGTTTTCCGCGAGATACTGGTCTTTTAGCTTGACGTAGTTGGCTGCGGAATAGCTGAAAAAGGCTTTTTCCTTTTCCGAGAGTGGACGCATCTGTTTGCAGGGGTTGCCGACATAGACGTAGCCGCTGGCGAGGGTTTTTCCCGGGGGCACCATGCAGCCGGCACCGACTATCACTTCATCTTCAATCACTGCGCCATCATTAATAATCGCGCCATTGCCGATAAGTATTCTGTTGCCAACTGTGCAGCCATGGAGCACTGCGCGGTGACCAATTACTACATCATCACCTATGTTCAGTGGCCAGCCATTGGGGTTGAAGTCGCTGGCATGGGTAATATGCAGCACGGCGTTGTCCTGGACATTGGAGCGGTCGCCGATTCTTATCGAGTGCATGTCGCCGCGAATAACGGCGCCGGGCCATACGGATGCATCTTCACCCAGGTGGACATCGCCGATAACGGTTGCGGCGGGATCGACATAGACGCGTTGGCCCAGTGTTGGGGAAATACCTCTGTGGCTGCGAATTGAGTGATCCATATGCACTAATACCCGATATAATAAAAGACTACTATTGTGGTGATATTTACATGGCTTTTTCAACCCAAAAACGATTTATCGCAGGTGTGACCTGCCCCAAATGTGGTCAGATGGATAAGCTACAGGCTTATTCCCTGGATGGCGTTGACTACCGCGAGTGTGTTAGCTGCGGGTTTCGCGATGAGATGCGGGTTTTTTCTGAACCCCGAGAGTTGGAGACGCGGGTTAATGATTTGCCGGAGAATAAGGTTTCTACCGTTAAGTTGGTTGATCCTAGCTAGTTCAAGTTATGTGCGCCACTCTGCTCGGACCGCACTATCAGGGGGCAATTCCCGCTTTCAAATATACAGGTTCAATTAGTGAAGACGAACCCGAGAATTCTGACTTTTAAACAGTAGCCGAATATTCGAAGACTCCGTCAAACAGGGAAAGCGCTCAGCGGGATCTTTGCCAAGCGCACTACTGTATTCAAATAGTTTCACGCTCAAGGCTTTATCTTTGGCTATGGATACCAGCAGCTTGTCATTGAGCAATTGGATCGCGCCGTCGATCTGGTTGGCGAAGGGCTCGCCAATAATATGGTGAACAATCAGGTTTGATCTTGTCATATTGATCGGTATCACCGGGCAGTTGTAGTTGGCACTCAACACATCGTTGAGCTCCTCGAGAAGCCGATGTGCCAGGTAGGCCTGGTACATATTAGCCTCCAGGCTCTCCTCCGCAGACATAATGCCCTCGGGCACATCGAGAAATTCCTTGGCGGTCACTACCTGCTGGGCAACTGCGCCGCTGACAGCAGCACCGCTGAGAAAATCTTCAAACGCAATAATCAGGTCTGGCACCAATTCCACATAGCGTTCAATAAAAGATGCCAGGGCAGTAGTCCCATCACCCTCTCTCAGCCGTATAGATGCGTGTAGGTGTTGTACTCGTTCGTTTAAGTAGGCAACCAGGAAGTCACTACTCTGTGCCGAAAGTGGAGCCATGGGCAACTCTCTGTTTTATGTTTTTGTCGAGGAAATATCCATCCAAGGGCTTATATCCGCTAGTAGTCGCAGGTCTAGCTTGTACGACCATGATCTAAATCTAGCAGAAAATGCGCTCTGCGCCACATCGATTGGGTGTTTTTTGTCTGTTTGCACTGAGTTTACTCAGATCAAACACTACTCCTACAGATAGCAAATCAAGCGGTTTTTCAGTAGTGATAACGCGTTTGCTTTGCTATACTGCCGCCGCTTTTAAACTGCCTGGCTGGATAAGTCGGAAAAAGTTGGAAAGTTTTAGCTTAAAAACCACAATTACCACGGAGAAAACAAGCGATGTTGAAAAGAGCGAAAGCACTTTTCTTGAGTCTGTTGAGCCTTGTTGTTTCACTGCCCGCGATGGGCGCCGCAGTCGCCGAATCGTCGACTAGACAACTCAATATGCCCCAAGGTGTTACCGAAGTAAGTCAGGCCGCATATGACATTCATATGATTATGGTCTGGGTCTGTACCGTTATCGGTGT
>JBMYPM010000113.1:0-4942 GCA_049600275.1 Porticoccaceae bacterium
CTGTCTGGCTGGGGATTTTAGGCGGTTCATTTTTGGCCTTTTATGCCTTTATTGGCTTTGAGGATATGGTCAATGTTGCAGAGGAGATCAAAGATGTTGAAAAGACATTACCCCGGGCAATAATTATCACCCTACTGCTCACCACATTAATTTATTTTCTTGTCGCCCTTTTAGCAGTCCTTAGTATTCCGCCCCAGGAGCTGGGCCAGGAAAATGCGCCGCTCAGTCATATCTATGCAATAAAATCCGGTTCCGATCCGGCCATAATAAGCCTGATTGGTATCTTTGCGATTCTTAACGGCGGCTTAATTCAAATGATTATGGCATCGCGGGTTTTATACGGTATGAGTCGCCAGGCACTGGCCCCCAGAGCGCTAAAGTTTATGGGCGATATTAATGCCCGAACCCAGACTCCGATTAAGGCCACGGCCTGTGTTGTTGTGCTGGTGAGCTTTTTAGCGTTGAGCTTTGATATCGAAGGATTGGCGGAGACCACATCACTAATGATTTTAATTATTGCGACACTGGTCAATGCTGCACTGCTGCATTTAAAAAAAAATGACAGCGGCAGGCAGCCATTAAAGGGCATTACAGTGCCCCTATGGGTTCCCCTATGCGGTTTGATTGTCAGTTTTAGTTTTGCGCTGATGATCGCAATTAGCCTGCTTAAATAGCCATTTAACCAGCAACTGACTACCAATTATCACGCAGTGAGCGCAGGGCGATAAATACCTGCTCTTCAGATGCCGACTGGCAATCGAGTCGCTCGCGTATCTGCGGGCTATCAAGGCGGAAAAAACTATTAAACAGACGCTCGTCGCCAATACAGGTGGTTATCGGTGCAACCGTTGGATCAGATTCAAGAGCCCGCCGCAACCAGCTTTGAGCGTCGGGGTTATGCGGTTCCAGGCTCAGGGTAAAACGTAAGTTATTCTCCAGATATTCATGGCCAGGATAGACCATCACATCATCTGCCAGGCTGTGAAACTGTTTTGAGATGGTTTGATAAAGCACTTCAGCATCACCACTGCGACAGTGGCCTACACCAGCATTAAACAGTGTATCGCCGGTAAATACCGCTTTAACCTGCGACTTATCCAGTACAAGGAAACACAGATGGGCAAAGGTATGGCCAGGTGTGTCCAGCACTTGCAGCTCAACACCGCTATCAAGGGCTATTTTCTCACCTGCCACCAGTGTGCGACTCAGGCCGGGAATCTTGCCCTGACCATTGGCATGGGCCCAGACTTCACAACCATGTTGGGAAACCAGGGCATTATTACCCTGGATATGATCCCAGTGTTCGTGAGTATTGATAATGGCTTTTAGGGTTAATTGATTATCGACAAGGAGCTTGTTTACCAACTTCTCATCCCAAGGGTCTATGCTGATGGCACTGCCATCTAACAACTCTATAAGATAGGTAAAGTTGCGTAGCTCGCTGCCAGTATAGATTTGGTGGATTTTCATAAGGACCTCTGGAGAAGCAAAATCTTAATTATTTCGGACAATAACTACTCGGCACGAGAAAAGCCAATTAAATATCCCAGCATATACTTCTGCTATAAATTATTAATTTTTGCACAAAAAAAGCGTCAACAAATACACATAAAACGCCAATCAATCACACAATACGTGTCTGAAAATAATTTAGACGTCAGTGATAATGCCGCCTATGAATTTAAAAGAAAAAATAGGTGCCAGACTAAAAAAACGACTCACGGCTAAAGGTATGTCGCTTAAAGAATTGTCAGACGCATCCGGAGGTCTGTACTCGCCGTCAAGGATTGGCAATTACGAACAGGGTATTCGCATGTTACCCCTGGAAGTTGCCAATGCCCTGGCATTACCTTTGGAGTGTTCAGCAACCTATCTTTTATGCTACGACGAGAATGAAACCATTAGCAATATGTCAGAGGCCCAACAAGAGCTTCTCAAAGCTTATATGGCTGCGCCTGCGGCTCTTCAAGAGGGTGTTCGACGTCTCTTAAATGTGAAAGACTAATTAAGGTCTTTGTAATTTTTAAGCAGTGCTCATCAGCGGTCTTGGCTATTGCACTGATAAGTTTTTGCTCTTGTGTAGGTTCACAACTGCGTTTTATAAACTTAAATTTCATTCCCTTTCCTTTAAGCACTATCTTAGCCTGATAGTTGATCATTTTTAACTATGCGGACATGAGTAGTCAAATTTTGTTTTTCGGGTGAACGGGGTGTGGCTTGTTTGGGTGTGAGGATGAGTTTCAGTTATTAGAAACGCATAATCATGAGTGCTTGACCGTCGCCAGGAGATTTGTAGAATTTGATGGGCCGTGAAAGTCGCGCAGCTCGCTGGCGGTATAAACCTGGTGAATTTTCATGTTGAACTCGCTATATAAGTCCCCAATGGTTGCCGGTTAGGGGCGTAAAAGCCAGCCTATAGCCGCTGTATCCATCACTCCTCAAGCATAACAATTTCAGGGCTTTCGACAGTCGCCAGATTACTCTGCCAGAGTTGCGCGGAAACCTGGTGAGACAACGCAGTATAGGCCGCCGCAAGGGGGCCTGCCGGATCTGCAGCTACCGTTGGCGAGCCATGATCCACATCTTCGCGAATACGGCTATCCAGGGGCAGTGAGCCAAGCAGCGCCACCTGGTATTCCTCAGCCATGGCCTGGGCGCCATGAGCGCCAAAAATAGACTCCTCATGACCGCAATTTGAACAGATATGGGTCGCCATATTTTCAGCAATACCAAGCACAGGAATACCCACCTTGTTAAACATCTCAATACCTTTGCGAGCATCAATAAGGGCAACCTGCTGTGGTGTTGAGACAATCACTGCGCCGGATACACTTATTTTCTGCGCCAGTGAGATTTGAATATCACCAGTACCCGGTGGCATATCAATAACCAGGTAATCCAGCTCACCCCAAAGGGTTTGCTCCATAAGCTGACTGAGCATCCGCGTCGCCATTGGGCCCCGCCATATCATCGGCGCCTTTTCCTCTGACAGATAACCCACAGACATAGACTTAATACCCATTCGCACTACCGGTTTGAGATATTTTTCATCCACCAGTTGCGGTTTAACATCATCGGCAACACCGAGCATAGTTCGCTGGCTGGGACCATAGATATCCGCATCGAGTATGCCAACCCGGGCACCCTCTGCATGCAGTGCAAGAGCGAGGTTGACCGCAGTGGTAGATTTACCCACACCACCCTTTCCCGAGGCCACAGAAATAATATTTTTAATGCCCGCCAAATGACCCTTGGCTGACTGGCTCGGACAGGCGACAACATTAGTGACAATATTCACCTCAGCCTCGTCAAACCCCGCCAGCTGGAGTTGAGCCTCCACATGCAGGGCGATCTTGCGCAGCATGGATGCTGCAGGATAACCAAGCTTTAGGGTTAACCTGACCCGGCTATCAACAATCGCAAGATTATCTACTCCATTTAGACTGATATAGTCACGCTGCAAAACCGGATCCAGAATAGAGCCGAGCGCAGCATAGACAGATTGTTCAGTGATTGTCGCCATGATTACGTTACCCAGTGCCACTTCGGCACTTAAAAATAGAATTTATTACCAGCACCGGCAAAATGCCGGCACATATAACAGACCTCTCACAGAATCAGTAAATAGGTCAGCAGACCGATAAAGAGGGTGTTTATAAGCAGCAGGAAAAATGGTTTCTGGCCCACCTGCCACATCTCGATCAAATTGGTTTTAGTACCCAGTGCAGCCATCGCGATAAGAAGGAAGAGGCGCGACATATCGCCCATAAAAGCGGTTGACGAGGCTGGAATAATTTGCAGGTTTGAAATAACAACAAGTATTACAAAAGCTACTAAAAACAGGGGCAAGAGGCTGGGCCTGGGAGATATTACAGAGCCTACTGGCTGGCCTTCCTGAGATGTCTGCAGACTGGCCAGCAGGGATTTGCGGAAAATAAACCCGAGACCAAGCACCACCGGCACGAGCATGGATACACGTAACATCTTGGTATAAGTAGCCAGTTCAGCAACCTGGTCGGAGACCATATGGCCAGCACCAAACACCTGGGCCACATCATGTATGCTGGCGCCAAGGAATATTCCTATCTGCTCGGGGTCAAAGCCGAGGCTCACCATCATCCCTGGATAAACCACCATAACAATCGTGCTTAAACCGGTAATACCGACAATGGTACACAGCAGGTGTTTTTCCGTCTCTTTGTTATTTGGCATCACAGAGGCGACCGCCAGTGCTGCAGAAACGCCACAAATAGCCACACCACTACCAGCGATAATTGCTGGAATACGCTCTATTTTAAGCAGCTTTGCAATCAACATGCTAAACGCAATAGTGCATATAACCACTGCTGCAACAATCAGCAGCGGCTTTATACCCAGTTCAGATATCTGGGTAAAGGTAATACGGACACCAAGTAAGGCAACCCCGCAGCGAAGTACGGTTTTGCCGCAAAATTCCAGCCCCCTGGCAAACTCCGGGTATTTAGCGATATTGTTAAATGCCATACCCAGCAGCAGCGCGCAGAGAATTGCCGGGCTACCATAGTGGTCGGTAATATAGTTTGCTGCGAGAACCACCACCACACAAAAGGTAATGCCCGGCAACAGCAGAACCGTGCTGTGACGGGTCCGGGTAAACCGATCGATGGCCAGGGGTTTTAATTTGCCAATAACACTACTCAAAGACAAATTCCCTGGCATTGCCCTGGGCTATGGCGCGCAGGTACGCCCAGGGATAGATGCCACGATCGTGACCATCAGAAAACCTTATCTGCACACCTGTTGTCCCCATAGGCAATAGATCCACAACAGTGGCACTATCGGTTACTAACTCGACACCGACCTGTTTTTTTGCCCTGCAACCGGAGCAGGCACAGTAACGACGCAGGTTTTGCTCACTGATCGTGTCGACAGCGCCATCGCTCCAGCACAGCTCAAGCAGGCT
>JBMYPM010000114.1:0-4937 GCA_049600275.1 Porticoccaceae bacterium
TTACAAAAGCTTACCAGCAGTTACTTGGCGATACCCCGCATATCAATCGCAAGAATGCCTTTAACGACACCATTCGTTTCCGTGAGGCGGGAATGAACGCAGTGACATTTGGTCCCGGTGAAGACGGTTGGTCTCCTATTAATGAAGGTATTTCGATACCTAAATCTGTTGCTGCTACCAAGATATTCGCCCTGGCGATTATGAATATTCTTGGTGTCACCGAATGAATTTTGAAGGAATAGAATAATGAGTACAGCTACTAAAAGTTCATTTTACAGTGCGCTGCTGGGGAAACTTTGCGGGGTTTTCAAGCGCGCTGACAGTAAACGCTTTCTTATTTCTCTGTGCTCAGTGTTGGTTATGTTCGGCGCCTGGGTATTTGTCACTGTCACTGGCATGGCCAATCCATTATTTCTGCCCGGCCCGCAGGCGATTTACCAGGCTTTTCTCGACTGTCTTTTTCAGGGTTACCAGGGTTCGACTTTGCTAGAGCATGTGGGTACCAGCCTCTATCGTATTCTCAGTGCATTTTTGTTGGCTTGCCTGGTTGGCATACCTCTGGGTATCGCGATGGGGATGTCAAAAACTGCCCACGCTATCTTTAACCCGTTTATTGAATTTTACCGACCTCTGCCGCCACTGGGTCTCTACACCCTCCTGGTGATGTGGCTGGGTATAGGTGAATCCTCAAAATTGGCCCTGCTGTTTTTGGCCGGTCTGCCGGGAATCATTATCGCAACTATCCAGGCAGTAAAGGATATTAACCCCACCCTGGTATTGGCCACCAAGTCCCTGGGGGCATCGCGAATGGAGCTGATTCGTGAAGTTTATCTGCCAGGTGCAGGCCCGACAATCCTGACTGGCATGCGCATCTCCCTCGGTTTTGTATACACCGTTCTGGTGGCAGCTGAGATCGTTGCGGCAACCGCAGGCATTGGTTGGATGATCTGGGATGCAGCGAAATTCCTGCTCAGCGATATTGTGATTATGGGACTTATTATTTTAGGACTAACCGGTATCGCTCTGGATATCACTATGCGATTTATCGGTTTTGCACTTATGCCCTGGACTAGGGCGACACGGCAGTTATCAAAGAATTAACCATTCAACCACTAAACTTTCAAAAGGTAATGTTATGAACAAGCAACTTAAAGTACTAATAGCAGGTCTGTGTCTGACCATGCTTTCGTCAGTCGTCATCGCTGATAAACCAAAGACTGTAACTGTAGGCTATCTAAATCTTGTAAATGCCCAGCTGGTTACTAAATCTCTCGGTCTGGTGCAGAAAGAAATGCCAGGTGTAGAGATTAAATATATTAAAGTTGGCGGCGGCGGTGACATGCTGCGCGCTATTGCTGCTGACCAGGTTGACTTTGGCGGACTTGGTAACCCACCTGCAGCTATCGGTGTTACTCGCGAACTTCCTATGCAGGGCATCATGGTTTTGAATATGCTTGATTACGTAGAAGCCCTGGCTGTACGAACCTCTGCAGATATCAAAAACATGAGAGACCTGAAGGGTAAAACTATTGCTGCACCCTTTGGTTCAACAACTCACTACCTGCTTCTCAAGGCCCTGGCCGATGAGGGAATTGACCCAGCCACAATGAAAATTCTTGATCTGCGTCCAAACGATATTGCACTGGCCTGGAGTCGCGGTGATATCGATGCTGCCTGGTTCTGGGAGCCTGCACTAGGTCGCGTCCTGAAAGATGACGGTCACCTGTTCAATACATCTGGCCTGATGGCCGCCCGCGGTTACCCCACATGGGATGTTGGTATTGTAATGAACGAGTTTGCCGAGAAGTATCCTGACTATGTAACCAAATTCCTTAAAGCTGAATGTGCCGGTATTGATTTCTGGCTGAACAACCCAGCTAAAACTGCAGAAATTATTGCTGAAGAGCTTGAGCTTACCCTAGAAGATGCTACTCGTATGATGAAGGGTACTGAAATGGTGCCATGTGAAAAGCAGCTTACTCAGCAATACATGGGTACATCTAAGGATAACGGTGGCTTTGTTGACACGCTGGTTTCTACAGGCAACTTCCTCTTCGAGCAAAAGCGTCTTCCGACTGCTGCTTCCGAAAAGAAAATGTCTGACTTTATTCACCCAGAGTATCTTGAATCTATTCTCGACTAATAGCAGATGACTGGCAGGCATGCATTGCATGCCTGCCTTATTCACCTTGAAGAGTTCATATATACAATGAAATCAAGCCTAAACATCGAAGAGATCAGCTTTGATATTACTTCCTTGCAAGCTGCCTATGCTGACGGCTCCTATACACCGGTGGATGTTGTCGACGAAGTCTATCGTCGCATTGCCGCAAGGGGAGAGGACTTTGTGTGGACGGTACTGGTAGATAAAGAGAAAGCGCTTGAGAATGCTCGGGAGCTGCTCTCTGTAGATACAGATTCGCTGCCACTCTATGGCATACCGTTTTCGGTGAAAGACAATATTCACGCCAGGGGTCTTCCGACCACTGCCAGTTGTCCCGAGTTTTCACATCTACCCGATGATAGTGCAACAGTAGTAAAAAAACTGATTTCAGCTGGTGCGATCTTAATAGGTAAAAACACGATGGACCAGTTTGCCACCGGTCTGGTTGGTGTGCGAAGCCCAGGACATCCGGTTAACGCCTTTAATCCGGAGTATATTCCCGGTGGTTCCAGTTCCGGATCCGGTGTTGCAGTTTCAGTAGGCCTGGTGAGTTTTTCGCTGGGCAGTGATACAGGTGGTTCAGGTCGAGTTCCGGCGGCACTTAACAATGTTGTAGGTTTTAAACCCACTCCCGGTCTTATTAGTACCGAGGGAATGATCTATGCCAATCGATCATTTGACTGTGTGCCAATTTTTGCACTGACCTGTGCCGATGCAAAATATATTTTTGACCAGGCTGCAGGGCCAGACATCCTGGATCCCTTTTTACGCAGCCAGCAAAATAATTTTAGCGATAAGGGTATTTGTAAGAAGAGCCAGATATCAATGTCACAACATGTTGTAGGCATACCAGATGGAGAAAATCGAAAATTCTTTGGCGATAGTTTGGCTGAGCAGTGTTTCGACGACGCAGTCGAAAGAATGTCATCTCTTGGTGCCAAAGTAGTTGAGATAGATTTTTCCCATTTCCTGGAAGCCGGAAAAATGTTGTTCGATGGACCCTTACTGGCTGAAAGATTTTCATCCCTCGAGTCATTTTTAGAGACAAACCCCGATGATGTGAATATCAATGTCAAAGCCATCGTCGAGAAAGCCAAACAGTATTCGGCGGTTGATCTCTGTAAAGAGTACTACCGCATCACCGAATTAAAGGCGCTAACCAGAGGTGTCTTTTCACAGATTGATGTCTTGATGGTTCCGACAACTGGAACTATTTACACCATCGACGAGATCGAATCAGACCCCGTCAACTTAAATACCAATATGGGTTATTACACCTATTACGCCAATATTTTACAGCTGTCGGCGATCGCAGTGCCGGCAGCTATAAGAGAAGACGGTCTGCCCTTTGGAGTGTGTTTTTTGGCGGGCCCACAGGAAGAAGCCTCACTTGCCGCGCTGGGTAGCACATGGCAAGAGTCTACCAACCTGCCATTGGGAGATAAAGCAGGGTTCAGGTAACGAAGATGTATAAAACCTTAAAAGCAATTATCACTTAACTTATCAAAAAGGAAAAACAATGAACTTAAAAAACTCAACTTCACTTTGTTTATTAGCAGGTTCATTACTGCTAACTACCAATGCTTTCGCAGGTGCAAAAATAGCTTTGTCAGATGATTCTGCGATTGATTTCGGCGGCAGCATTCGCGCCGAACTGGTATCTCAGGAAGACGGCGCTGCTGAAGGCGATTCACTGGATATGAAACTTCACAGCATGCGCTTTTACCTGAAGGGTAAAGTAACCGATAGCATCGCTTTTCAGCTGCAGACCGAGCACAAAGGTGGTCCTATGGTAATGCTGGATACTCTCGCCAAGTTTAAAGTTAACGACACTACCAATGTCTGGGCTGGCCGCTTTATTCCGCCAAGTGATCGCGCAAACCTAAGCGGTTCTTACAACTTGCCAACCTGGCAGTACCCTGGCGTTGCCTCCAAGTATCCAATTCCACAAAAAGGTGGTCGTGATGATGGTATCGCGGTTATGGGTTCGGTTGCTGAGGGTCGTCTGAGTTACTCTCTGGGTATGTTTAACGGCAAGCAAGACGCTGCTGTTCCTACTGACAGCGAAGCTTTCTCCGGTCGTATTGCCTACAGTTTCTGGGATAAAGAAGGTTACCTGACTCGCAGCACCTACTTTGGCAAGAAAGATATCCTGACTATCGGTTTAACCGCTATGCAGCAGGCCGATGCGTTTGGTGATGAAACTGCTACTACAGATTTCTCTGCTTACAACCTTGACTTTATGCTTGAGAAAAATCTTGAAGGCGGTGCCCTGGCTACAGTTGAAGCGGCGGTTTACGACTATGACCAGTATGGCGGAAACGTTGCAAAAGAGGGTGATGCCTATTTTGTTTCGCTATCCTACATGCTGCCAGGTGAATATGGTCCAGGTCGTCTGCAGCCAAGTGTACGCTACCAGTCATTCTCACCAGCTGACGCAACTGTTGAAGATACCACCCGTTTTGACGTGGGTGTAACCTCTGTAATTCGAGGCCACGGCGCACGTATTGGCCTGTTCTACGGTGTTCAGGATACCCAGGGTGCTGGTGATGTATCTGTTGTTAAAATTGGTCTGCAGCTAAAGCTTTAAATTTATGCTTATAACCTGGAACGATTTTCTGACGGGTAATCGATCCCAAGCGTTTATCGGTCAATACAGTTGTTAAAAAGTGGTTAGCAACTGTTCTGGCAGAATTTTTCCAGGTTAGTTTTGATCAATGGCAAACCCCGGTTTTTATGATCGGGGTTTGTTTTTTCTGTATTGAATAAATGC
>JBMYPM010000115.1:0-4915 GCA_049600275.1 Porticoccaceae bacterium
TCGCGGTAAGAATTTCCAGTGCAGGCTCCATACGGCCACGGAAGTCGGGAACCAATACTTCAACTTTAAGTTCCGGGGTAAGAATTTTTGCCTCGCGAATACAGTCGGCAAAATGCTGGGCACCACCATCGCGCAGATCATCGCGATCCACCGAGGTGATTACCACATAGCTGAGGCCCATCTCGTGGATGGCCCTGGCCAGGTTTGCCGGCTCTTCTGTGTCCAGGGGATTTGGCTTGCCGTGGCCGACATCGCAGAATGGGCAGCGTCGGGTGCAGATCTCACCCATAATCATAAATGTCGCCGTGCCGTGACTAAAACATTCATTCAGGTTGGGGCAGGCGGCCTCTTCGCAGACGGTGGCCATCTTGTGCTCGCGAAGGATATTTTTAATCTGTTGCACCCTAGGCGAGGTGGAGAGACGAATACGCATCCACTCGGGCTTGCGGGGAATTTCTGTGGTGGGAATAACCTTGACCGGAATCCGCTCCACCTTATCGGCACTGCGCAACTTTTCGCCCTGTTGCAGGCGACGGGTGCGTTGTGGGGGCGTTACAGATTCTGAAGTCATGTGATTCCTTTAATATATTTCAAATAGTGCTAGAGCTGATTTGGTGGCCATTATAACCGAGTCCAGAGGTTAAATTGTCGGCCAATTTTTCCATTACCTGTTCAATACTCGGTGGGCTGTCAATTAGATCAGCGACCTGGGTCATGGCTACACCGAGACCGCAGGGGTTAATGCGCTCCCAGGGAGACAGATCCATAGCCACATTAAAATTTAACCCGTGGTAGCTGCAGCCTTTGCGAATGCGCAGACCCAGCGAGGCGATCTTGTCGCCGTTGTCTGTATAGACGCCCGGGGCATCGCGGCGCGGCGCGGCACTGATTTGCCAGTGCTTGAGGGTGTCGACCAGAGCCTGCTCAATAAGGCTTACCAGATCGCGCACACCCAGTTTTAAACGTTTTAGGTCGACCAGCACATAAGCGGTTATCTGCCCCGGCCCATGGTAGGTAACATGGCCGCCGCGATCACTTTTAACCACCGGGATATCGCCCGGTAGAAGGATATATTCCTCTTTGCCAGCCTGGCCCTGGGTAAAAACTGGATGGTGTTCAAGCATCCATATCTCATCGCCAGTCGCCGGGTCGCGCTGCTCATTAAAATTTTTCATAGCGGCAAAGATTTCGCTGTAGTCCTGGGTGCCAAGGTAGCGAACAGTTAGCGGAGTGCTGTTGTGCATTAGAGCACCATCTTGACCCGTGAGCTGGTTTTCAGTGCTGCAAAGATTACCTCGAGCTGAGGTTTGCCAGTGGCAGTGATAACCACAGTGATGGACTGCCAGCTACCTTTGCTGCTATCGCGAACAGTGACGTTTTTATGATTAAAGCCCGGTGCATGGGAGTCCATCACGCTGAGTACATGAGCCTGTAACTCGGGATGCGCCGCGCCTAATATCTTGATCGGATATTCGCAGGGAAATTCTATTTGTGGGGGTTCTTGTTCGCTCACAGGCACACTCAGTAAATAATTCGGTAATAATTAGTTAGGACAATAGCTGTGTAATAAACAGCACAATCCAGTCGACGAATCGGGCAAATAAACCGGATTGCTCAACTGCAGTTGTGGCAACCAGTGGAGTATCGACCAGTATTTCGCCCTCCAGTGAGACCTGTAATCGCCCCAGCTCCTGACCGATCACAATCGGTGCTTTAACCTGCTCATCAATAAGGATATTCGCTTCGAGTTTTTTCTCTGCACCGCGAGCCAGGGTCAATGTGACATCGTCGCTGATGGTCAGGTTGAGGAATTCCTCTGCGCCATACCAGACTTTGGCATTTTCTTTAATAATATCGCCGACGGCATAGATGGTTTTGGTGTTGAAGTAGCGGAAACCGTAAGAGAGCAGCTTCTGCGACTGGCTGGCCCTGGTCTTATCGCTGGTGGCACCCATCACCACTGAAATAAGACGCATATCCTTGCGCTTGGCCGAGGCGACCAGGCAGTAACCGGCCTCTTCGGTGTGCCCGGTTTTTAAGCCATCGACGCTGCTGTCGCGCCACAGCAGTCGATTTCTGTTGGGCTGGTTAATATTGTTGTGCTTAAAATATTTTTCCGAGTAGATGCTGTAGTGGTCGGGATGATCTTTGATAATCGCACGGGCCAGGATCGATAGATCCCGCGCTGTAGAGACCATGCCCTCATAGGGCAGCCCGGTTGAGTTAAAGTACTCTGTGCCGGTCATGCCCAACAGTGCTGCCTGCTGGTTCATGCTGTCGGTAAAGGCATCTTCATCGCCGCTGATATGCTCAGCCAGGGCGATAGAGGCATCGTTGCCGGACTGGATAATTACACCGCGCATCAGGTCGATCACCGGAACCCTGGTGCGTGGGCTGAGAAACATGGTTGAACCATCAGTTTTCGCGCCACCTTTCTCCCAGGCATTGTCGCTGATTAAAACCATGTCATCTTTTTTAACCCGTCCCTCAGCTATCTCGTTGGAGACTATGTAGGTGGTCATCATCTTCACCAGGCTGGCGGGGGGCAGTGGCTGGTCGGCATTGTTTTCAACAATAATATGGCCGGTTTCGGCATCGACCAGAATCCAGGATTTAGCGGCAAGATCCGGCGCTGCTGGAATAAGCTGCTGGGCCTGTGCTGAAGACAGGCACAGAAGAAGCAGGGCAGAGGAGATAGAGAGTGAAATCCATTGTTTCAGGCAATTTATCAGCCGTATTTTCTGCATAGTAGACCACGATATGTTAGTGAATTTAGACGGTCAGTAGTTTACCACCGGAATGCAGGAAATGTCCGCCCGGGATAAGCTATTGGAGAGTAAAATTTCTTCAATCCGCAGTCCTGGGGTGCACCGGCTAGGGAGTCACTGAAAAAGCACTCAGGTTGGCAGATTTTTTCAGCATGGCTTTAATGCTTAACAGTTCGATATTGTCGGCAATCGGGCCGATCCACAGCTTGTGCAGTTTATCCTGGGTGCGCAGGATAATTGGCTGGCTGGTCAGGCTGCGGACTTTGTTTTTAAGCTGTTGCGCAGTGGCCAGATCCGTAAATGCACCGACCTGCAGATACTGTCCACTGTCAGCAGTTGCGGCCTTGGCAATCTGTGGTTCTGGCGCCGGCTGCGGGGCTGGCTTGGGGTCTGTATCTATAGCCTCAATAAGCACTTTGGCAGTGCCCTTGTCCGCATAGCCCAGCTTCATGGCGCCGACAAAGGAGAGGTCAATCAGGCGATCATCATGAAACGGACCGCGATCATTGATCCTGACAATAATTGAGCGACCATTTTCGGTGTTGGTTACCCTGGCATAGGAGGGGATCGGCAGGCTTTTATGGGCGGCAGTCATGCCGTACATATTGTAGATTTCGCCATTCGAGGTCAGCCTGCCGTGAAACTTGGTACCGTACCAGGAGGCTACGCCAGACTCTTTGTAACCTTTGTTACTGGGCATCACCCAGTAGGTTTTGCCAAATACTTCGTAGGGGCTTTTGTTACCGGCTTTGGTAATTGGTTCAGGCTTGGGTGTGGCATTTGGAATAACGCTGGTATCTATACGCTTACCAGCGCCATCTTTCTCGACCATACCTGGTATTGAACTGCAGCCAAACAGGCCGCTAACCGCAAGCCCGAGAATCAGCCGATTAACAGTCAGTAGACTGCGCACAGTTGCGTTCCCGGATCAGTTCGCTGAGTTGATAGACCGCCATGGCGTATTTGGTACGCGGGTTGTAACGGCTGATCACATAGAAGTTATGCAACCCCAACCAGTATTCATTGCCATATTTGGCTTCAAAGCGCATCGGCAGGGCTTTGGTATCGGCGGGAAATTCCTCAATAATCTTGTAACCCAGGCTGTTTAATTCTGCCAGTGTGGCCTTGGGGCGGTGGAGCTTATTCAGGCTCTCTTCTGCGGGGTCGCTGCTGATATTGGCGCGCATCGCCACCGCTTCACCCTCTCTCCAGCCATGTCTCGAGAAGTAATTTGCCACGCTGCCAATCGCATCGGTGGGGTTTGTCCAGATATTGGCAAACTTATCACCGTCAAAATCAATGGCGTAGTTGCGGTAGCTACTGGGCATAAACTGACCGAGACCCATGGCGCCGGCATAGGAGCCCTTGAGTTCGACGGGGTTTTGATTTTGTTCACGGGCAAGCAGAAACAGGTTTTCCAGTTCGGCGGTGAAAAATCGCTTACGTTTCTCGCGCTTGTTGGTATAGGTGTAGTAGTCAAAAGCCAGGGTTGCCAGGGCATCAACGACTTTGTAGCTGCCAGTGTTACTGCCATAGTTAGTTTCAACACCGATAATACTGACGATAATCGCAGGCTCGACACCCAGTTCTCGCTGGGCTCTTTCCAGCGTTTCCCTGTTTTCTTGCCAAAATTTAACGCCGCCTTTAATTCGCGCTTCAGAGATAAAATGTTTGCGGTATTGGTACCAGGGTTTAACTTTTTCAGCGGGGCGACTCATCGCTTTAACGATTGATGTCTGGTGCCTGGCAACCTTTAGCCAGTCGATAATCTCCTCGCGTTTAAACTGGTGCTCATTGACCATCTTGTCGATAAACTCGGCGACTTCGGGGTGCGTCGAGTAATCCGCATAACTTGAAGATGAAATGCCAGTAGTGAAAATTGCCAGAGCAACTAATGGCGCGGCAAAGATTTTTTGGATAGTTTTTTTCAAAGTTTTATTCCTAAATCCGTTTCGGCTCTGTGCTGATAGCCATCAGAATACCAAATCCGAGAAACAGAGTCACAATTGCTGTACCGCCGTAACTGATAAATGGCAGCGGTGCCCCAACTACCGGCAAGATACCTGAAACCATACCCATATTGACAAAAATATAGACAAAAAATGTCAGGCTTATAGTGCCGGCCATTATGCGTCCGAACATGGATT
>JBMYPM010000116.1:0-4893 GCA_049600275.1 Porticoccaceae bacterium
TTTAATAGACTTCGATAACTTTAACTCTATCAATGAATCCCTCGGCAAACATATAGGCAACCAGATTCTCGAACGGGCGGCTGAAACCATTCAGGGAATGTGTACAGAGCTGATGGAAGTTGACCAGGTGGCCGGTGACTCCTTTTTGCTGTTTGTTAAAGATATTGCCGAGACTGCCGAGCAGGCCCGGGAAGTCAGCCTGGCCATAGCCAATGAAATTCGCTGTGTTATCACCCGCCCGTTTTTCACTGAAAATGGCGAGGTCAGTGTTACCGCCAGTGTCGGTATCAGTGTGCTCTACTCGGGCGTCTACTACCCCTCGGAGGATTCTCTCTCCAATGCCGAAGAGGCGGTGCAGCAGGTGGAGAGCGCCATGTTCGAGGCCAAGCGGCGCGGTCGCGACACTGTGGTGCTGTTCGATTCACAGATTACCCGCCAGGCCCGCCAGCGTATCAATATGCAATCCAGCCTGCGCAAAGCGGTCGCCAACCAGGAATTTGATTTATATGTGCAGCCACAGGTCTCAACTAACAGTGGCGATGTAGTGGGTGGCGAGGTGCTGCTGCGCTGGATGAACTCGGACCAGACACGACACACACCAGCAGACTTTATTCCGATACTGGAATCCTCCGGCATGATTGTCGATGTGGGACTCTGGGTTATTCGCACCTCCTGTGAATATCTGCGCAATATGCTCGATCGAGGGCTCTGGGATGAGAGTATGCAGATGGCGGTCAATATCAGCCCCAAGCAGTTTCACGATCCGCACCTGATCAAGTCGTTGGAACACAGTTTGAAGAGCTACGATATCCGTCCCGATATGCTCACTCTGGAAGTGACGGAAAACCTGCTGATCGATGATTTTGAAACAGTCGCCGAGAAAATGAAAAAAATCCGCGATATGGGCACCCGGTTTGCCATTGACGACTTTGGCAGCGGTTACTCATCCATGATTTATTTAAAGCGCCTGCCGCTGGATATTTTAAAGATCGACCGGGAATTTATTACCCATCTCAACTCCGACAAAGAGACCCTCGGCCTGGTAGAGGCGATTATGATGGTCGCCCATCACTACGGTCTCGATGTGGTCGCCGAAGGTGTTGAAAAACGTGAGGTTCTGGATATTTTGCGCAACCTTGGCTGCGAGAAATACCAGGGTGCGCACTTTAGTATGCCGGTGTCGCTGGACAGATTTCAGCGCCTGCTGGTGGCCTAGCCAAAAAGCTGTCCAAAAAACGGCCCAAAAAACAATTGTTCCCACCACCCAGTGCAGGTAAAATCCGCGCCACTGCCCAAATGGGCTACTTTTTTACCACTTTTTTCACTTTTAATTATTTTAGCCCTTGTTTGGAGAAATCTTCATGGCGACTGAACGCACACTATCTATTATCAAGCCCGACGCAGTAGCAAAGAACGTTGTTGGCCAAATCCTCAGCCGTTTCGAAGCCGCTGGCCTTAAAGTTGTTGCCCTGAAAATGCAGCAGCTCAGCCAGGAGCAGGCTGAAGGTTTTTACGCTGAACACAGCGAGCGTCCTTTCTTTAAAGACCTGGTTGCCTTTATGACTTCTGGCCCTGTATCTGTTCAGGTACTCGAAGGCGAAGGCGCTGTACTGGCTAACCGCGACCTGATGGGCGCTACTAACCCGCAGGAAGCTGCAGCTGGCACTATCCGTGCAGACTTTGCGGAATCTATCGATGCCAATGCGGTTCACGGTTCTGATTCAACTGAATCTGCCGCCCGTGAAGTTGCATACTTCTTTGCTGATAACGAGATCTGTGCTCGATAAAAGCATCTTCTCCCAGAAGAGAGAACAGGACATATATGTCCCAAGATAAAGAAGTAACAGCAGTCGACGAACAGCCCCGAAAGGAAAAAACCAACCTTTTGGGGCTTTCTGCTTCCCGTATAGGTGACTTTTTAGAGTCGCTTGGCGAGAAACGTTTTCGTGGAACACAGATTCTCAAGTGGATACACCAGCAGGGTGTCACCGATATCAATGAGATGACCAATATCTCCAAAGGTCTGCGCGCCAGCCTTAGTGAAGTGGCTGAAATTGCACTGCCGGAAGTAGTCAGTGTGCAGGACTCCACAGACGGAACGCGCAAATGGTTGATTCGCATGGAGGGGGGCAGCTGTATTGAGATGGTTTATATTCCCGAGCGCGATCGCGGAACTCTCTGTGTCTCCTCGCAGATTGGCTGTGCCCTGGATTGCAGTTTCTGCGCCACCGGCAAGCAGGGTTTTAATCGCGACCTGACCGCCGCAGAAATTATTGGTCAGCTGTGGATTGCTGCAGAATCCTTTGATCAGTTTGATCTTAAAGCGCCGCGCCGAGTCACCAATGTGGTGATGATGGGCATGGGCGAACCACTGATGAATTTTGACAATGTTGTCGATGCCATGAACCTGATGCTCGATGATAATGCCTATGGGCTATCCAAGCGCCGGGTAACCCTGAGTACCGCAGGAATGGTGCCTGAAGTTGATCGACTTGGTGATGTCAGCGATGTATCACTGGCAATTTCACTACACGCGCCCAATGATGAGTTGCGCAATGAGCTGGTGCCGATTAATCGCAAATACCCACTGCAGAGCTTTGTTGACAGCGCGAAACGCTATCTGGACAAAATGCCGGATAATCGACGCAAAATTACCGTGGAATACACCCTGATAGATCGGGTTAACGACCGCGATGAACACGCTAAAGAGCTGTCGGTGCTGCTGCGCGATTTACCCTGCAAGATAAACCTTATTCCATTTAATCCGTTCCCGGGTTCCGGCTACAAAAAGGTTACCAAGGTTGCCCTTGGGCGGTTTAGGGACATTCTGCATAATGACGGGTACACTGTCACTGTGCGAACCACCCGCGGTGATGATATTGCCGCCGCCTGCGGTCAGTTGGCTGGTGAAGTAAACGACCGCACCAAGCGCCAGGAGCGTTACAAAAAGCGTCTCGATGAGGAGCAGGCAGGGGAGCAAATAGTTAAGTTTATTGGTGACTAGTAAAGGGCTCAGTAGAGCTTGATTGAGGAATGCCAGCTTACACAGAGTGGCGATAGGGAGAGGGATTATGAAGTTAGCAACAGGATACGTTGAAACATTGGTTAAACTGGTTTTTTTAGTTGCTGCACTAATAACCGTCACTGGCTGTGTGTCAGATGGCCCCAAAAGTGCCAACGCCGAAAACCCGGATGCTGCAAGCCAGCAGCATATTAAACTGGCGTTAAAGTATATAGGTTCGGACAACCGCGATTTAGCCAGGGTCCACCTGAAAAAAGCCGCGAAATACAGGTCGCGCTCGGCTCAGCTCTACAACGCTTACGCTCTGCTATACCAGAGTGAGCAGGAATTTAAGTTAGCCGAAGAGTATTTCCGGAAGGCGCTTGCGAAAAATAAAAAATACACCCTGGCAGGCTATAATTTCGCCGCTTTTTTATATAATCAGGGGCGACTGGCAGAAGCCAGGGACCAGATAAAATGGGTCAGCGAAGATCTTGGTTATGAACGACGCGCCCAGGCCTTTTATATACTCGGCCTGACACAGAAAAGAATGGGTGACAGCCGGCTGGCGCTTGAGTCCTTTGAGAAAGCCACGCAGCTTTCCTCGGGATTTCCAGCCCCCTATATAGAAGCTGCTGAGCTCTATTTTCAGCAGGAAAACTATCCACTTGCCAAGCTGGCACTGGATCGTTTCAGGCAATTAGCTGCGCCGACCGCCCAGAGTCTGTGGCTGGCGGTGCGAGTTGAAGAGCGCTTTGGCAATAGAGACAAAGCGGCCAGTGAAGGACTGAAACTAAAGAATCTGTTTCCGTACTCACAGGAAAATCTCGCTTATCAGGCCTGGTTAAAACAGTAGTTAACGGCAGTAATTATTGAGTGCACTTTGAATGTTTAGTGAAACACCTATAGTGCGACGCAAGTCGCGACAGATTATGGTTGGCAACGTTCCCGTAGGTGGGGGCGCACCAATCTCTGTGCAGAGCATGACCAACACCAGCACTGCAGATGTCGCAGCAACTGTAGCCCAGATAAAAAACATTCAAGCGGCTGGCGCAGATATAGTGCGCGTCTCGGTACCCTCGCTGGAGGAGGCCGAAGCCTTTGGCCAGATTCGCAAGCTGGTGGATATTCCCCTGGTTGCAGATATTCACTTTGACCACAATATTGCCCTGCGAGTGGCTGATCTCGGTGTTGACTGCCTGCGCATAAACCCCGGCAATATCACCCGTGAGGATCGCCTGCGCGAAGTTATCGCCAAAGCTCGCGACCTGAATATTCCAATCCGTATCGGTGTTAATGCCGGTTCACTGGGCAAAGATCTGTTGCGCAAATACAACGAGCCTACCGCCGAGGCGATGGTTGAATCGGCAATGCGCAATGTCGACCTGCTCGACAAATACGATTTCCAGGATTTTAAAGTCAGCGTAAAGGCCTCGGATATTTTTATGGCGGTAGCCGCCTATCGCGACCTGGCCACACGTATTGAACAGCCCCTGCACCTGGGTATTACCGAAGCTGGCGGCCTGCGCTCCGGTACGGTTAAATCGGCGATTGGTCTTGGCGCGCTGTTGCTTGACGGTATCGGCGACACAATTCGAATCTCCCTGGCAGCCGATCCGGCGGAAGAGGCTAGAGTTGCCTGGGATATGTTGCGCAGCCTTAGATTGCGCAGCAAGGGAATTAACTTTATTGCCTGTCCAAGCTGCTCGCGACAAAATTTCGATGTCATTAAAACCGTCAATGAGTTGGAAAGCCGACTGGAAGATATTACCGTGCCGATGGATGTTTCCATCATTGGCTGTATCGTCAACGGCCCCGGCGAAGCCAAGGAATCTGATTTTGGTTTAACTGGTGGCACACCAGCCAACCTGGTATACCTGGATGGCCAGCCC
>JBMYPM010000117.1:0-4887 GCA_049600275.1 Porticoccaceae bacterium
CAGGGCGGCACGCTCTCTATTCCGGTGGGCATCAATATCATTTATAGCACCAATAAGCGGCGCCTTTAACTCATATTGCTGCAATTTACGCCGCGCCGCAGCGCGCTCTACGGCAAGCAGTACGCGCTCTGAATCAAAAGGTTTTAGCAGGTAATCAACCGCATGGAGGTCAAAGGCATCAATGGCGTATTGGTTGTAGGCAGTGGCAAAAATAACCATTGGCATAGTGTCGGACTGTAGGGCCTTAACCACTTCAAAACCATTGATATTGGGCATCTGGATATCGAGGAAAATCAGGTCCGGAGCCAGCGAAATCGTCGACTCTATGGCCTCGCGACCATTCTTGCACTCGTCAATAATTTCAATACTGTCAATGTCGCCAACAATAGAGCGCAACAAATTACGCGCCAGTGGCTCATCATCAACCAGTAGGGTTCTCAGCTTTGACATAACATTTCACTGTTTGCGGTTAATCTTATTCTTGTTTTAAAAGGTAACTGTCTAAAAGGTATTTAGATACCGGCGCTAAACTAGCAAGATATATATTTATATCCGGATCTTTTCACGGGATGTAGATATGAGGAAGGCCAGATGCGACCACTAGCTTAGAAACTGAGATTAAAGGGAGAAAGATCGGTTATTGAAATAACTTGCGGGTGGATTCACGATAATTTCTACTGACTTTAAGGGTTTGCCCCTCTGCCAGGTGCAGCAGGCTTCCACCCTTCTGGATAGATGAGATAGAGACTACCCGGGCAATATTAACCACTGTCGAGCGATGGATGCGAACAAATAATTTCTCATCCAGCTTCTTCAGCAATTCACGCAGAGTGCTGCGCACAATATGGGTTTCACCCCGTGCGTGCACACACATATAGTCGCCGGCAGCATCAACCCAATCTATATCGTCAAAGGGAATTACCTTAACCACACCAGAGTCGCGAATCAGTAATTTGCGCTTCATTCCCTCGGGAAGAGCTTCTTCACTTTCGCTTACATCTGCTGATGCCGGCTGGTCCTTATCGAGGCGTACAGAAATATCATCAATAGCACCAATAAGTGGCGCTTTCGAGCCATCTTGCTGTGTTTTATGCCTATCCACAGCACGCTGCACAGCACGTAATACACGGTCTGGATCAAAGGGCTTTAGCAAATAATCAACTGCGTGGAGGTCAAACGCATCAATGGCGTATTGATTATAGGCCGTGGCAAAAATAACCATCGGCATAACATCTGACTGCAGGGCCTTAACTACCTCAAAGCCATTGACATTGGGCATCTGGATATCAAGAAAAATCAGATCCGGAGCTAATAACATCACAGACTCTATGGCTTCGCGACCATTCTTACACTCGCCAATAATCTCGACATCATCAATTTTGCCGACGATAGAACGAAGCAAATTCAGAGCCAGCGGCTCATCATCAACCAGCAGAGTTCTCAGCTTTTGCATTGCCATCCACAGTTATTGGTTAACATTATTCTCACTTAGGTTCTGCTCAGCGCGACTTTCGGCTGACTGCTTTTCCAGGGGCAAGCGGATAAAGATTCGCAACCCACCAAGCTCTGAATTACCCAGCTGAAAAACGTACTGATCACCATAAAAAGTATCCAGTCGATCAATAGTATTTTTCAAGCCTATACCAACACCGGCCGCCTTGTCATTTTTTGACATCAAAACGCCAAGGCCTGAATCACTGACTTCGACTATAAGATAGTCGCCATCAAGTTTGGCAAGAATACTGATTTCTCCGCCTTTTTCCATGGGGGCAATCGCGTATTTGATGGAATTCTCAACCAATGGCTGCAATAGCAAGCTGGGAACCTTAACCTCAGTGGCGGCTGGATCAATATCGTAATTAAGCATTAGGCGCTCACCGAAGCGAGTCTGCTCAATATTCAGGTAGAGTCGCAGCGCATCGAGTTCCTGGGCCAGAGTTACTCGCCGAATCGGGTCGTTTTCCAGGGAATAGCGCAGGAAATTACTCAGCTGCACAATCATGGTATTGGCATTAGCTGAATGCTTGCCCTCTACCAGTGAGGCGATAGCATTGAGGGTGTTAAACAAAAAGTGAGGATTGAGCTGGTAGCGAAGCATCTTGAGCTGGGCTTCCTGGGCAATGGTTTCGGCCTTGCTGCGCTTGAGCTGCGCCTCTTTATTTTCTGCTTCGATAGTCAACAGCGTTGCATGTTCACTCTGCAATAACTGGTAGTACTTGATACCGTGATAGAAGGCCGCCCAACAGAGAAAGATCATAATCGAGGCAAATAACCAGCCACCAAAATCATTCCATAGGCCAGTCTCCCCGGTCATCCACATAAATACCGTCATACGCATCACCGACCATATTACGGAGCAGAGCAGCACTGCAAAAAGCGCAAGAAACAGGCGCGTAATTAGGTCTTTATTCCAAATGCGATGAAAGATTGGCCTCAGCGGCCAGGAGACAATAATTCCCATCAGTGACTGAATCAGCGGGTGGGCAATATAATCCAGGCTCAGCTGGTTGTACCAGAGGGTTAAACTAAAATAGGTAATGATAGAAAGACTAAACCAGCCGATAAACTGCAGCACCAGAAACTGCGTATCGTTATCGCGATATAACCGGTCAATAGGCTTGGAATAGTTAGTCTCATTCATAGTATTACATTCACAGGACGGCCTTGAAAATCGACCGCAGTATAACAGCAAGACCTGTGGAGGAAACCCCTTCCGGCGGAAGGAGAAGAACTTGATGGTAAATTCCGGCACAGTTTGCTGATAGAATTACCCAATTCAACAGAGCATAAAGACCGACATTAATGAGCAATCAAACCACTCAGGACAGGCACCTGATCTCCTTTATGGGTATCAATGCCCTGCGCTCCAGCCACCCGGAAGTTCGCAGGTTGAAACGCCTGCAAAAGGGGCACTCTGCCCATGGCAACAAGGTGTGGCGCTCAAGTTTTGTGCTGATGGATTACCTTAGCACCTGGGAAATACCCGAGCATTCCAGAGTATTGGATATAGGTTGCGGCTGGGGCCTGGCTGGAATCTACCTGGCAAAAAACTATAGCGCCCAGGTTAACGGACTGGATATAGATGAAGGTGTCGAACCCTATTTGCGCCTCCAGGCGCAGATTAATAATTGCACTGTGGGTTTTGAGGCGCGCAGCTTTCAATCCCTGAACAGAGATGAATTGGCCCGCTATCACACCCTGATGGGTACTGATATCTGCTTTTGGGATGAGCTGACTACACCGCTGTTTAATCTTCTCAAGCTTGCCCAAAGTGCCGGAACCGAACAGATACTGATCGCCGATCCCGGCAGACCACCATTTTGGGATCTTGCTGAGCGCTGTGTCGAAAAATTGGGCGCTGAAATTATTACCCGAAAAATCCACCAACCATGGAAAACTGAGAAGTTTATTCTCGCTATCGGCGGTCGCGACTAATTTACTTTATTGAGCTTTTCAAAAGACAAAAAAAATGCCCTTTCTAAAAAGGGCATTTTTCGTTTTACCTACACTGCTTTTAAAACTTTATATTCAACTTAGAAAGCCATGTTGAACTTCAAGCCATAGTGACGTGGCTTGTAGAACGAGCCGCGCATAAAGCCAGGACCACGGTCGGCCCAGTTGCGAACCAGCTCATTGGTTACATTGCGAACATAGGCTTCAAATGCCCAGCGGTCTTCTTCGTTGATCAGGCGCAGAGCAAAGCTGCCAGTGGCAACCGCTGCCTGGCCAGAGTGCAAGGCACCCTCACCGAAGTTTCCTTTGTCGAAGAACATTTCATCAGTCCAGTTAACCGAGATGTATGGGCTCAGACGCAGGCCATTGCTCAGGAACCAGTTGTGCTCGTAGTTTACAGTAGCTGAGTACTTTGGAGACCAAGGCATAGCGTTGCCTACATAGCTAGTCCAACGACCTTCATCGCCATTTTCATTAACTGTACGCTCAGGGCAGTTAGTCAGGCCCAGAAGCGCTCTTTCAAGACAGTACCAACCGTCCTGGACATCTTCCAGTTCACGGATTTCAGAGTCCAGCCATGCAACCCAGCCAGTGACTCGACCACCGTAGTATGGCGCCCAATCGAACTCAATCTCAGCACCGATATTGCGGGTCTCACCGATATTTTGTGTAATCAGGGTACCGATATCACGACCTACAACAACACACTGAACTGGCTCAGGCGCTTCTTCGCCTTCGGCAACTTCAACCACTTCCTGATTTGAACAGTCAACCTGGCGGTTTTCGGTATCGATATAAGTATCAGGCACTGCAATCTCTTCGCCACTGAAGCCAACAATTGCGTAGAAAGTATCCTGCAGGTTGGTGTTATCCAGCATAAAGATATTACCCAGGATATTCAGGCGACCATCAAGCCAGGTGCTTTTAACACCCAGTTCATAAGTAATATTTTCTTCAGGGTCGTAATCGAAGGTATCAACAATATTACAGTCGCAGATATCAACCGCGTCGCCGAATCCACCTGACTTGTAGCCCGTACCGATAGAGCCGTATACAAAGATATCGTCACTGACCAGGTAGTCGAAACCAACCTTCCAGGTAACCTTGCTCCAATCGCCTTTGTGGCTGTTATCTGAATACTGCAGACGGCTCAGGAAACCATCGCCAAGAGTACCCATATCAGTGGTCAAAACATCCGACTGATAGAGGTTGGCTGAGGAAGTCTGGATACCGAATTTTGTCCAAGCTTCATAATCAAATGAAGGGCCACTTACGCCAGGAACAAAGGCAGGATCGTACAGGCCGATATTTGGCTGACGGTAACCGGCAGTAATGTAGTTTCTACCACCAATATCTTCTTTGGCATCATAGGTGTAACGAGCGCCAAAGGTGTAGTTGAGTTTCTCGCTGTACTTGTAGTCAAACTGGGCAAAT
>JBMYPM010000118.1:0-4815 GCA_049600275.1 Porticoccaceae bacterium
GCGCCAAACCCCGCGAAGCCCTGGTACAGAGCAAAGCATTGATGCGCCGTGATATCGAGCCCTTAGCCCAGCGCATTGCTATTGAATCAGAGATGTTTTCCAGGATGGTCGCGGCACCGGAAGCCAGGGCCGCAATCAATAAGGTTCTTAAACGCTAGTCCTTAAAGCCGGGCACTAGATGGCGCAGCTGATACCAGTTCCACGCAAGCCGCAGTAACCCCGAGGGTTCTTTGCCAAATATTGCTGGTGGTACTCTTCGGCGTAGTAGAACTCTGGCGCCTCACGAATCTCGGTAGTGACTGTTGGGTAACCCATGTTAACCAGGGTCGATTCAACTTCAATCGCAGAGGCTATTGAGGCCGCCAACTGATCTGCATCCTGGCAATAGATAACCGAGCGATACTGGCTGCCCAGATCATTGCCCTGGCGCATTCCCTGGGTTGGGTCGTGAGACTCCCAAAAGACCTTAAGCAGTTTCTTGAATGTGGTTTGCTGGGGATCAAACACCACCAGCACCACTTCCGAATGACCGGTTTGGCCAGAACAGGCCTCTTCATAAGTAGGGTTTGGGGTAAATCCACCGGCATAGCCAACGGCAGTGGTAATAACACCGGGCTGTTCCCAGAAGCGTCGTTCGGCACCCCAGAAACATCCCATACCAAAGATCGCCCAGTGCAAACCATCGGCAAAAGGCGGTTTTAGAGGCTGACCATTGACATAATGGGCATTGCTGAGAGGCATTTCAGTGTCGCGTCCTGGCAGTGCTTGATCAGCGGCAGGAAGAATTAACATGGACATATTCTTGACCTCGCTATTTTTAAACCTTTTTTAAAAAGCTCTCCAACTTATATAAGGTCTAAACCGCGTTTTAGATCATTCTTAATATCGACAATATCTTCCAGACCCACGGCAATTCGGATCAGGTTATCCGTGATACCGGCCTGCTGGCGATCCTTATCACTGAGGCGACCATGGGTGGTGGTTGCCGGGTGAACAATAGTGGTTTTTGTATCGCCGAGATTAGCCGTCAGGGAGATCACTTTGGTACTGTCGAGAACACGCCAGGCCTGTTCACGACCACCTTCGATACAGAAAGAGACCACACCGCCAAAATCACTCTGCTGCTTTTTCGCCAGTTGATGGCCGGGATGATCTTCAAGGCCGGCATAGAATACCCTGCCCACCTTGGGATGCGCGTTAAGCCAGTTGGCCAGCTCTGCAGCATTTGCCGAATGGGCCTGCATACGAATACGCAATGTCTCCAATCCCTTGAGAAATACCCAGGCATTAAACGGGCTCATGGAGGGCCCTGCCGCACGTAGGAAACCGACCACCTTGTCCATCAACTCACTGCTGCCAACCACGGCACCGCCGAGGCAGCGGCCCTGGCCATCGAGGTATTTGGTCGCCGAGTGAACCACTATATCCGCACCCCAGCGCAACGGCTTTTGCAGTACCGGCGTACAGAAACAGTTATCCACGACAAACAATGCATCGGCCTGCCTGGCAATGGCCGACAGCGCCTCGAGATCTGCAACCTCAGACATGGGGTTGGATGGGGTCTCGCAAAACAGCATTTTGGTATTCGGCTGCACGGCCTGCTGCCAAGCATCCAGATCGGTCAGCGACACATAGCTCACCTCAACACCAAACTTGGTGATGTAGTTGTTGAGCATTACCCTGGTGCTGCCAAAAACATCCTGAGAGCAGATAATATGATCGCCGGACTGCAGCAGGGCCATCACCACGCTCAGGGTTGCCGCCATACCGGAAGCTGTGGCTACGGCCTGCTCGCCCTCTTCCAGGGCTGCCAGGCGCTCTTCAAAGGCGCGCACGGTTGGATTGGTGTAACGGGAGTAAACATTGCCCTCGAGCTCATTGCTGAACTGTGCAGCGGCCATCTCGGCATTTTCAAACACATAGCTGGAGGTCAGAAACAGGGCTTCTGAATGTTCATTTTCATGGCTGCGCTGGTAGCCTCCGCGAATCGCGAGGGTATCCTGCTGTAACTTATCGTCCTGACCTGACATGGTTAATCCCGTAATTTATCGCTTAATTCAATCAGTAAAATATTTAGTTAGTGGCACTGTTATTGTTGTGAATACCAATAACCTGCCCTTTCTTGGCCTCAATACTAGCATCTGCCTTTTGCTTTGCAGAGTCTTTACGCAGGGCCTCAATACGATCCAGGTAGGCTTTATCCACATCACCGGTAATATACTCGCCATTAAAGACGGAGCACTCAAAGCGCTTGATATCAGCGTTACCCTCAGTGCCCGCATCGATCAGGTCCTGGAGATCCTGGTAGACAATCCAGTCGGCACCAATTAATTCGCCAACTTCATCATCGGTTCGCCCGTGGGCAATCAGCTCTGAGGCGGACGGCATATCAATACCGTAGACATTCGGGTAGCGAACCCCCGGAGCGGCTGAAGCCATATAGACTTTCTTGGCACCGGCATCACGGGCCATCTGGATAATTTCCTGAGAGGTAGTACCGCGCACAATTGAATCATCGACCAACAGTACATTTTTTCCGGAGAACTCCAGCTTTACCGCATTGAGTTTTTGACGCACAGATTTTTTGCGCTCGGTCTGTCCCGGCATAATAAAGGTGCGACCAATATAGCGGTTCTTCATAAACCCTTCACGGAGTTTAACACCCAGTGTTTCAGCCATCGCCTGAGCGGATACCCGGCTGGTGTCGGGAATCGGGATAACCACATCAATATCATGATCGGGCTTGAGTCTACGGACTTTTTCCGCCAGCTTTTCACCCATACGCAGTCGACATTTGTAGACGGAAATATTGTCCATCAGTGAATCCGGGCGGGCAAAGTAGACATGCTCAAAAATACAGGGCACCAGCTCCTGCTCAGCGGCACATTGCTGCAGATGAATCTGGCCGCTCTTATCGACAAACAGTGCCTCACCGGGCTCAAGATCACGGATCAGCTCAAAGCCAAGACTATCCAGAACCACAGACTCTGAGACCACTGCATATTCAACACCGGCTTCAGTTTCGCGCTTGCCGAAACACAGCGGACGAATACCCTTGGGATCGCGGAAGGCAAACATACCGTAATTGGCGATCAAACCCACCACCGCGTAGGCACCACTACAGCGCTGGTGTACCTGCTCTACCGCGGCAAAGATATCTTCACTGGTGGGTTCCAGTTTACGCCGCGCCTGCAGTTCATGGGCAAAGACATTGAGCAGAACTTCGGAATCGGAATCTGTATTGAGGTGACGCAGGTCAGTGCGGAAAATATGCTCGCGCAGTTCGTCAGCGTTGGTCAGATTGCCGTTGTGGGCAATAAAAATACCATAGGGTGAGTTTACATACAGCGGCTGTGCCAGCGCCGGGCCGGAACTACCGGCGGTCGGGTAGCGCACATGGCCAATACCCACATTGCCCACCAGGCGGATCATATGGCTGCGACGGAACACATCCCGCGCCAGGCCCTCGCCCTTGCACTGGTGAAGTTCACCATCCGCTTCTGTGACAATACCGGCAGCATCCTGACCACGATGCTGCAGCATGGTCAGTGCATCATAAAGCCGTAAGTTAACATTCGAAGTTCCAGAAATTCCTACTACACCGCACATCTTTTAGACCCAACCCATTATAAAATCTTTAACCGCCGCGGCTGTCTCTGTTCCCCAGTCTGCAAAACTCTGGAATACAGGAATTAGCGCCGATGCCTGCCACCAGGGATCCTGATCAACTGGCAGCGCCTTGGGTAAAATAATTACCAGCGCCAACACAATCAACAGTCCCCTGCAAACTCCAAAAATCAGTCCTAACATCCTGTCGGTTCCGCTCAATCCGGTCGAGCTAACCAGTTTCCCCAATAAAAAATTAACCATACTACCGAGCAGCAAGGTGCCGATAAACAGCAGCCCCCAAGCAGCCAGCTGCCTGAGCGATGCCAGGCTTATAAAGTTGACCAGCAGCTCTGCCACGGGCTCTTTAAAGTTCATAGCCACAGCAAAAGCGGTCAACCAAATAACCAGTGACATGGCTTCTTTGACAAAACCCCGCACTAAACTGATCATTGCCGAGATGGCCACTATGCCAACAATCACCCAGTCCGCTGTCGCTATCTCCATCATTCAATCTTCCTCTACAAGCCAGGCTCTAGGGTACGTATTGCAGCACTATCGCATCGGTAGAAAAGTTGCTGTCTATCCTGGCTTTCTCTGCCATAGCTCTGCGCTTGTCTGCCTTGGGGCCCACATAGACCCGATAAAACATCTTGTTGTCGATGGTCGCTGTTTTTACAAATGCCTTAAAACCACTGTCACGCAGTTGCTGCATCAGCTTTTCAGCTTTAGTTTTCTCTTCAAAACTACCTGCCTGTAGCACCCAGGCGCGCGGCAGGTCATTTTCTTCAAGGCCGTAAAAACCCTCAGTGGAGTCATCGGCTGGCTGTGATTTGGCGGTGTCGAACAGGCTGTCAGTTTCACCGAGTTTGGCAGAACTGTCAGGGCGCTGCGCCTTGGCAACGTCGATAGATTTGATTTCAGGGGCCGGGGGCAATTTGCTGGTGCGATCTATTTTTAACGGGTCGGCGAAGTCGAAGATAATCGGCAGGATAATCAAGCCCAGTGCGCCGAGAACCAGTGCGCCTACAATACGCTGCTGTAAACCATTACTCATTGAACAAACCCGTTACAATTTTTTTCTTGTGATTGCTGGTGTAATTTAAGCACTGTCGAGACAGTATAAAACGAGCCAAATACAACCACCACATCATCTGCGGCGGCCTGGCTGAGGGCATTTAAAAACGCCTCTTCCACTGTCTCGTGCAA
>JBMYPM010000119.1:0-4762 GCA_049600275.1 Porticoccaceae bacterium
TTTTTAATTCGGTGGATGCTGCGTACATTCTTCAGGCCGCGGATGCGCCTGAGTATATCGGCCAGGTGAATGCGGTCGCGCACAGTCAGTACTACGTCGACTACGCTGGTAAAGGCATCTTTTTCATCGACGCTGATATTTTCAATAGTCGCATCCAATTCGGTCATTCGCGATGCCAGGGCAGCAATAAAACCGCGCTCTGGTGTGATTTCAACCTTGAGCTCGACGGGGAACTCGCCGTGCACATTATTTGACCAGGCCAGGGGCATGCACTTTTCCGGGTTGTTGCGAATTTCCACAAGGTTGCGACAGGATTCCAGATGGATTACCAGGCCCTTACCGGGAGAGATATGGCCGACGATTGGATCCCCTGGTATGGGGTGGCAGCAGCGGGCGTATTGCAGCAGCAGGCCATCAGAGGCATCAACCATAACCGGGAGCGTCGAGTTTTTATTCTCTTCGCTGGTCTTGCGTTTGGCTGCCGGAACCAACAGGTTCGCCACGGCAAAGGGCACCCGGTTGCCGAGTCCAATCTGCTGCAGAATATATTCAAAGGTCTTGGCGCCGGTCTCTTTGAGCAGCCCTTTAATCTGTGATTTCTTCAGCTGTTTGTAGCTGGTGCCGAAACGGCTGAGGGACTGGTCGAGCAGCCGCTTGCCGAGGTCGACGGACTCATCGTGCTGCTGGTGCTTAAGGAAGTGACGAATCGCACTGCGTGCTTTTGCGCTGACAACGAAGTTTAGCCAGTTAGGGTTTGGCTGGGCTTCGCTGGCGCTGATAATTTCAACTTTTTGACCGCTCTGTAAATGCTCCGATAGCGGCGTTAACTGACCATCGACGCGACAGGCAATGCAGCTGTTACCCAGCCCGGTATGCACTGAGTAGGCGAAATCGATGGGCGTGGCACCCGAGGGTAATTCGACGATCTGGCCTTTTGGGGTAAATACATACACTTCGTCCGGGAAAAGATCTGCCTTTACATGCTCGAGAAATTCCAGTGAGTCACCGGCCTGCAGCTGCATATCCAGCAGGCCTTGAACCCAGCGGGCGGCGCGGCGCTGGTTGACGTCGGCACTCTGGTGACCGGTTTTATATTCCCAGTGGGCGGCGATACCGTAGCTGGCCATGGCCTCCATCTCGACGGTGCGGATCTGCACTTCGATAACCACGCCGTGCATACCCACCAGCACGGTGTGCAGGGATTGGTATCCGTTGGCTTTGGGAATGGCGATATAGTCTTTAAATTCACCGGGCACTGGCTTGAAGAGGTTGTGCATCATGCCGAGTATTCGATAGCAGTCATCAACACTGTTGACGATCAGGCGAAAGGCGAATACATCCATAATATCGCGGAACGAGCGATGCTTTTCGCGCATCTTGCGGTAGATGCTCCAGAGATGCTTCTCGCGGCTCTTAACCTGGGCGCTGACGTTCTCTTTTTCGAGCCGAATCTCAATTGCCTGGTGAATTTCAGTAACAACTTCCTTGCGGTTCTTTTTCGCCGCTTTCATTGCCTCGCGCAGGCGCCGGTGGCGCAGCGGATACATGGCGGCAAAGCCGAGGTCTTCGAGTTCGAGGCGAATATCGTTGATGCCCAGTCGCTGGGCAATTGGCGCATAGATATCCAGTGTTTCGCGAGCAATACGCCGGCGTTTGGCCGGAGCCAGCACGCCGAGGGTGCGCATATTGTGCAGTCGATCGGCGAGCTTAACCAGTACCACGCGAATATCTCGCGACATGGCCAGGGTCATTTTCTGGAAACTCTCTGCCTGCTGCTGTGCTTTTGATTCAAACTCAATTTCGGTGAGCTTGCTGACGCCGTCAACCAGGTCGGCGACGGGACGACCGAAGCGGCGACTGATCTGGCCTTTGGTAACGCCGGTATCTTCAATAACATCGTGAAGCATGGCGGCCATCAGGCTCTCGTGATCCATACGCATATCGGCGAGGATATGAGCAACCGCGAGAGGATGGGAAATATAGGCATCGCCACTCTGGCGCATCTGGCCTTCGTGGCATTTCTCGGCAAACTTGTAGGCGCGCTCTACGCGGCTAACTTCTTTAGCTTCGAGATAGGAAGAGAGTTTATCTAACAGTAAGCGCAGCGCCAAAAAACACTCTCCCTGGTTTTATTGAGCCTTAGATGGATGGCTCTTGAGGAGGCTCTGAGGCTTCTACGGCTTCAACAACTGCTTCTGCGCCAGCTTCGGCTGCAACTGCTTCGCCAGCTTCTTCTGCGTCAGCGTCAACAATCTCATAGTCTTGACGAACTTCATTGAGAATATCCGCAGTGACAAGACCCTCTTCGATTTCGCGGAGTGCGATAACCGTAGGCTTGTCATTCTCTTCAGGAACCAGAGCAGGACGACCTTCGGTAGCAATCTGGCGAGCACGCTTTGAGCCAACCATGACCAATTCAAAACGATTATCAACGTGATCCAAACAATCTTCTACAGTAATGCGAGCCATTTTATATTCACCGGGGTAAAAAATTAGTAATCCAAGAGCAACGAAATGTTGCCGGGTCGCCCAGTTTACCTAAAGCGAGGGGTTACGACAATAAATCTGAAAGTAAATTTTCCTGGCCGGCAACCGGAAGTCGGCAATGCTGGGCAGAAACAATTGCCATTAATTGCTCTAGTGCGACTTCAAAGTCGTCATTGACCACCATATAGTCGGCCTCAACATAGTGGCTCATCTCTTCGGTGGCGGCTGCGATGCGCTTTTCGATAACCGCGCTGTCATCCTGTCCACGGTTGTTGAGTCGTTCGCGCAGTGCCTGTTTGGAGGGTGGCAGGATAAAGATGCTGGTGCTGTCTGCAAACAGCTGGCGAACCTGGGCCGCACCCTGCCAGTCGATTTCCAGAATAACATCTTCGCCAGCGGCCAGCGTCTCCTCAACCCACTGCTGAGAGGTGCCGTAAAAGTTGCCAAACACTTCGGCGTGTTCTAGGAAAGCGTTCTGCCCGAGCATAGCAACAAATTCTTCACGGCTGACAAAATGGTAGTTGATGCCATCCTGTTCGCCGGGGCGGCAATTTCTGGTGGTATGGGAAATAGACGCTTTTATATTCTCCATGCGCTTGAGAAGTTCACCGACCAAACTGGTTTTCCCTGCGCCAGAGGGCGCGGAGATGATAAAGAGAATGCCTGTTGCCATAATGGGATTTAATCCGCTGTCCAGAGATTGCTGTTGGGTAGGCAGTTTACATCAGCGGAAAAATTATTCCATCAGCTCTGCGGGTCAAAAATCGCGTTTAGGCTGCCTGCTAAACGAATGCCAGCCATCAGCAGCCGCTGTTCAATAATAGGCCGGTTGCGATTGATATAGTCCTTGGTGATAGGTTGCGGCTTTTTCCCCGCGCTGGCTGGAGGGGTTTTAATACCGAACTCATAGACCTGTGAGCGCAGCATTTTCGACTCTTCAGCCCAGTCTAAAAAACTATCCTGCTGCCAGCGCTGGATCTGTTTTTCACTGGCGATATCAAGGCGGGAAATATAGTCTTTAACGCTAAGCCCGGCTGTGTGGAGCAACCCGCTGTCCCAAACCCAGTGCAGGTTGGTAAGTTTGGTTTTTTTCGGCCATTTAACCGCAATGCTATTGCCACCGCGATCAGCCCCTCGTCCCACATGCAGTGGCTGGTGGATGTCTGCGGCGAAGTGGATAAAAAAGCTTAATGCCTGAAGGCGCTCGCGGTCGGAGAGTTGTGCTTCTTTGAGTTGTTTAAAGGCAAGGTTGAGTGCGCTGAGAACATCGCCCCTGGAACTGCGTTTGGCAGTGGCGATCTGCTGCTGATCTGGAACATTAATATAGTGCCAGTATTTGGATTTTTTCCATGCGGGGATACCGCGAATCTTATCCGGCCACAGGGATAATTCGGCCAGGTCATCAGTGATGGACCCAATCTCCAGTGCAGTCTTTTCACTGAGGTGGTTTTCAGCAATGCCGACGACTATGCGATGGCCATCGGCACCAAAAGCACAGGCCTGACCGGTAAATATGGCCAGGTATAAAATGCTGGTATAAGTGAGTATCCACTTGCTATTAAGCATATTAATCCACTGCGCCCTGGTGGCTTGTGATAGCTATTCTATATTCTGGATCTGTTCGCGCATCTGTTCGATAAGCACTTTCAGTTCCACAGAGGCCTGGGTGGTAACCCCGGCAATTGATTTCGAGCCCAGGGTGTTGGCCTCGCGGTTTAGTTCCTGCATCAGGAAATCCAGGCGGCGACCAATTGAATCTTTACTGCTCAGCACCCGGCGAATCTCGCTGATATGGGCTTCAAGGCGATCGAGCTCCTCGTCGACGTCGGTGCGGTTGGCAATGATCACCATCTCCTGTTCGAGACGGTCATTGTCTAGCTGCTCTTTGAGATCGCTGAGTTTTTGCTGCAGGCGCAGGCGCTGGTCATCGAGAATTCCGGGCAGGTGATCGCGCACAATCACCACCTGGGCCTCTATGCCAACCAGGCGCTGTTCAATCATCTCGGCGAGCTTTTCACCTTCTCGCTGGCGACTTTCCAGCAGTTGCTGAACGGTTGTTGAGAAGGTTTCTTTGGCTGCAGCCAATAGTTCATCTGTATCTATATTCTGTTCTTTCAAAATGCCCGGCCAGCGCAGAATATCCAGCGGCGAAATAGCCGCGGGGTTGTTAAGTTCGCCGGAAATTTCTTCGGCGATATCAATATCGAAGCAAACTTCTACCAGCACTTCGTTAGCAGGAAGTGTGAACTCATTGCCCAGTGGATCAGCCCAGAGG
>JBMYPM010000120.1:0-4681 GCA_049600275.1 Porticoccaceae bacterium
TGTATCTGTACTCTATTAGTAACTGTTCATTGCATAAATACTGTGGGTAAGACCAATGATTATTTAAAAGGTTCACCATTAGTTTATGCCCCTTCGATTAATTCGAGAACTCGCACATCAATTGACTCTCTACCGCGGAAAATTCGCGATCTGATAGTGCCTACCGGACAGTTCATTACCGAGGCAATATCCTCGTAACTCAAGCCTTCATATTCGCGAAGTGTCACCGCTGTACGCAGGTCCTCAGGCAGCTCGATAATCGCCTGTTTGATCACCTCTTCGAGCTGATCGCGAAACAGCTGGTTCTCAGGGGTGCCAGTATCCTTGAGCTGCTCACTGCCAGAATAGTACTCCGCATCATCCAGGTCGACATCTGAGGATGGGGGCCTTCTGCTGCGGGCAACCAGGTAGTTCTTTGCCGTATTTACGGCAATTCTGTACAGCCAGGTGTAAAACTGGCTATCGCCGCGAAACCTGGGCAGTGCTCGATAGGCTTTAATAAACGCCTCCTGCACAACATCCTTTACCTCATCGCTGTCGCGAATAAATCGCGCGACAATAGAGTGTACTTTGTACTGATATTTGAGAACGAGAAGGTCAAAGGCACGTTTATCACCTTTTTGTACCCTGACCACGAGTTGCTGATCAGTTGGTTCTGTCTTTATTTCTGTCATTTAACAGTCCATTTATCCTACATTTCCGGGTTATTATTGCTTTTCACACTTAATATAAATAACGGCAATCAAAGACAGACCACCAACAAGCGATTTAGTTCGCTTGTAATTTGAGCTTATACTATCATGCCGCGTCAACCGATTGTGACCCAACCATGAAACAAACCCATATCTACGATGTTCTGATTATAGGCAGCGGTGCCGCCGGTTTATCTGTAGCACTGCAGCTGGATTCCCACCTCCGGGTAGCGCTGATCAGCAAAGCTTCATTGCAGGGTGGCGCCTCGTGGTTAGCCCAGGGCGGGATTGCCGCAGTATTCGACAAGAACGACAGTTCTGAGGCACATATAGCCGATACACTGGTTGCTGGCGCAGGCCTCTGCCATGAGGAAGCGGTGCGCTTTGTGGTAGAAAATGGCCCGGCCTCGGTGCAATGGCTGATCAATAAGGGGGTTGATTTTACCCGTGAAGAGGATCAGTCAAGCTACCATCTAACTCAGGAAGGCGGCCACAGTCATCGACGTATACTGCACACTGCAGATGCCACCGGCAAAGAGATTACCGGCACCCTGGTTGACCGGGCTATCGCCGCGGAAAATATTGATATCTTTGAGCATCACTGTGCTGTCGACCTGGTAACCCAGGCGGACAAAAACTCACGCAAGATTCGCTGCACCGGATCCTATATTCTGGATATCAATACAGGTGCAGTTTCGCTGTTTCGCGCCAAAAGCGTTGTACTGGCTACCGGCGGTGCCAGCAAAACTTACCTGTATACCAGCAATCCCGACGGTGCCAGTGGCGATGGTATCGCTATGGCCTGGCGTCGCGGCTGTCGTGTAGCTAACCTGGAATTCAACCAGTTCCACCCGACTTGCCTCTATCACCCAAAAGCCAAATCATTCCTGGTGACAGAAGCCCTGCGCGGTGAGGGTGCGCTGTTAAAGCTACCCGATGGCTCCCCCTTTATGCACAATTTCCATCCCGATGCCGAGCTGGCACCCAGGGATGTTGTAGCACGGGCAATCGACCACGAAATGAAAAGACTCGGCAGTGACTGCCTGTATTTGGATATCAGCCATAAGCCGGCAGATTTTATTACTGAGCACTTCCCGACGGTTTACAAGCACTGCCTGGAATTTGGTATCGACATTACCAGCGATCCAATTCCGGTGGTTCCGGCAGCTCACTACACCTGTGGCGGGATTATTGTAAATACCAAGGGACAGACCGACCTGTTGAATCTCTATGCTATCGGCGAAAGTGCCTTTACCGGATTGCATGGCGCCAATCGTATGGCCAGCAACTCACTGCTGGAATGCCTGGTTTACGCCCATGCCGCCGCCAATGAAATCAACGAGCGTCAAGATCAAATTCCCGAGCCCGACTTCAGTCGAGAGTGGGATGAGTCGAAAGTGGCCGATTCCGATGAAGATGTCATCATCTCCCACAATTGGGATGAGTTGCGCCGCTTTATGTGGGATTACGTGGGTATTGTGCGCACTGATAAGCGCCTGCAGCGAGCAGAACATCGCATCAAGCTGCTGCAAAAAGAGATTCAAGAGTTTTACAGCAACTACAGGGTAGGCCGCGACCTGCTGGAGTTGCGCAACCTGGCAACGGTTGCCGAATTAATTATTCGCTGCGCCCTGCAGCGCAAAGAGAGTCGCGGCCTGCATTACACACTGGACTACCCCGAGCTCTCACCGATTGCCAAGGACACTATTTTAGTGCCGATCAATTTTGCCGGCCAGGATGTGATTATTAATCGCAGTTAGCCCTGGATAAAAGTAATTTTCGCAAAATACGGTGCTCCTCCCCAGACATGCTATCCCTGGGGATCACCCGGACCAGCCTGCCATCTTGCAGAGATCGAAAATAGAGTATGACTAGATAGGCGGTGACAAACTGGCTTGGCTCCAGCCGCAGATCAACAGCCTCCCCACCGCCACCGGGTTGATTTTTCACCGGTGAAATCAAACGCCAGCTATTGTCGTCAATATCCAGTGCAAACAGTTGCTCTGGAGCCTGCTGGCAAAAATGCTGGTAAAAACTGTATCCAGCCGCAAGTAAAAAAATCAGGCCGCTAATTTTGGCAAATAACAGTATGGGCAGCGCGGCCACCAGAAAGCCAGCGATAAAAACTATGCCAAGCCTGGCATAGAGCGCATATCTTGAAGGGTTAAGGCTAAACTCAGCCGACTTTGCGACGTGACTCATGAATAATCTGCACAATCCTTTGCAAATCGGGGTTATCTGCTGGCTCGCGCTTCATCAGCCATAAAAACAACGACTGGTCTTCACATTCAAGCAACGCTTCAAAACGCAACTGATCACTTTCTTCCAGCGACTCGTAAAATTCTTCAACAAATGGCTCAAGAAGTAAGTCCAGCTCCAGCATTCCTCGGCGACAGGCCCAACGCAGGCGATTTTTATTCATAGTAAATTCAGTAATTGTGTTAAAGCGCCATTATAAGAGACAATTAGCCATTAACCTACAGAGTTAACAGAACCTACGGATTGGCAATGACCGAACAGACCACAAATACCACCGACCAACGTGCCTACATTCAGCTAGCCGGCCCCGATAGCCGCAAGTTTTTGCAAGGCCAGGTGACCTGCGACATGGAGTCACTGATCGGCGATGCCATAATCGACGGCGCTCACTGCACTCCCAAAGGGCGAATTATTTTCCTGTTTAGCGCCAGCTGCGACCCCCAGGACAATATTATTTTAGAGACCCACCAGTCTGTTGGTGAGATAGCTATGGCCAGCCTGAAAAAGTATGCGGTGTTTTTTAAGACAGACATCAGCGATGTTACAGAGCGGTATTTAAGCGAAACTGTCCCCAGCAATCTGCAGCGCATTAGAAATGGCAGTGCTGACGTAGTTGCGGAAACCAGCGATATGTTTATTCCGCAGATGCTAAATCTCGATGCGCTTGGCTATATCAGCTTTAAAAAAGGCTGCTATACCGGACAGGAAATTGTCGCCCGCGCCCATTATCGCGGTGCGGTAAAGCGTCGTATGCACCATCTTCAGCTGTCCCTGGATACGCTGCCCAAGCCCGGCGAGGATATTAGGGACAGTGAAGGCAAAAGCATTGGCAATATTGCCAGCGCGGCCTGGGCAGACCAATCGACAGTAGAGGTGCTGGCAGTACTCGCCGACAAATACAGCGACTGCCCTGAGATACAGATTGGCGAACAGCCCCTGGCATCTGTGACACAGCTGCCCCTGCCCTACGAGATCCCGGCCAGCGCGTGAATAATTTTTTCGATCTGGAAAGCCATCAACAGCTGTTGGTCTGGATCGGCATCGGCTCATTGGTTGTGTTTATTATCAGCCTGCTTACCCTGCCCTGGCTGGTAGCAAAAATTCCCCAGGATTATTTTGTACCAAAAAAGCGTCAGCCAACCAGGTGGAAAAACCAGCATCCAGTGGCTCGACTGCTAACCCTGATTGGTAAAAATCTGCTCGGCTATGGGTTGATCCTGGCGGGGCTGTTGATGTTGTTTTTACCCGGCCAGGGAATCCTCACCCTGGTAACAGGTTTACTGCTGATCGACTATCCGGGCAAGTTTCGTATCGAGCGACAGATTGTGAGAACACCGGCCATTTTAAACGGGCTTAACTGGTTGCGCGCCAAAGCCAAAAAGCCGCCCTTAATAATCTAAATTCTTACCCCTTAAACCTCCGGTCGAAGTAGCAACTAGACCGCAGCCACCTTTCCAACCACCACCTCATTACCCGCTTTGGGCAACAGGGGAATATTCTGCGCTAGCAACAGACTGATCAACGCCATAACAGAACCCATCAAAAACACCGCGGTTGGTGATACCAGCCAGACTAAACCAAACAGCGCAGGAATCACCACCGCGGCAATATGGTTGATGGTAAAAGCCACACCGGCGGTAGAGGCCATATCGGCTGGGTCGGCAATTTTCTGGAAATAGGTTTTGATCGCTATCGCCAGGGAGAAAAACAGGTGATCTAAAATATACAGG
>JBMYPM010000121.1:0-4680 GCA_049600275.1 Porticoccaceae bacterium
AGGTGATCTACCTTAACTTTGCCCGCGCAGCGGAGATGAAGCCGATTGTTGAGGGTATGTTGCAGTCGGATATCTTCCTGCGTCTCGCCGGAGAAGCTGGCGCCGATAGCAAAACCAAAAAGAAAACCGCCTACCAGATACAGATTGATGAATTGAATAATGCGCTGGTTGTTGCGGCACCCTCAGCGGTGGTTCGAGAAATTAGAAATGTTGTTAGAAAGCTGGATCGCGCCAGGCCACAGGTGTTGATTGAAGCGGTTATTGCTGAATTGTCTGAAGATCAGGCCGAGCTTCTTAATTCACAGTTAGTGTATACCAGTAAAAATCGCGGTGGCTATCTAACCAAGTTCGATAATCTCTTAGCCACGGTACTTGGCTCTAGTGCTGATGGCGATATAAGTGATGCAGATTCAATGAATGTTGCTGGTGAATTGCAAAATGTTTCTGGCGCTATTGGTATAGCGGGTGATTTTGACCCCTTAACAGGAAAAGGAATTGGTTTATTGATCCAAGCTTTAAAGACTGACGGAAGCACTAAGATTCTTTCGACGCCTTCGGTTGTCACTTTGGATAATGAAGAAGCTGCGCTCTCAGTGGGTGAGGAAGTTCCCTTCCAGTCAGGCAGTTTTACCAGCGGTAATAATGGCAGCAGCAACCCTTTCACCACCATTAACCGTGAAGAGGTGGGTGTAAAACTTAAGGTTAAGCCGCAAATCAGCAAGGGTAACTCGGTGCGTCTGGAAATTGAGCAGGAGTCATCCAAAGTTAAAGCTGGTGAGCCAGGTCTGCAAACCACCTCAAAAAGCACAATGAAAACCAATGTGCTAATTCAGGATGGTGAGTTATTGATATTGGGTGGATTGATTGAAGACCAAACAGGTGGCACTAAGAGCAAGGTGCCGCTGCTAGGAGATATTCCACTTTTAGGTCGTCTATTCCGATCAACAACCAAAGATGATTCTCAGTCGGTGTTGATGATGTTTATTCGCCCAACCATTATCCGCACAGCCAAAGATGCCCGCGAGCTGTCTGAGGCTAAATATAAGCATCTGATCAAACGCGATTTAGGTAGCAAAGAGGCGGGCTTGATACAGCCAAAGCTCGAAGAGTTTTTGAATGAGGGGCAGCCAACCAAGTAGCACAATGAGGCGCTATGAGCATTTATCTGCAACATTTTGCCCTTAAGCGAGAGCCATTCTCGATTGTCCCTGATCCCGGGTTTCTTTACCCGAGTATCTACCACCGACAGGCCGTAGCCCATTTAAAGTACGGCCTTGATCGCGAAGGTGGTTTTATCCTGCTTACCGGCGAGGTAGGCACAGGTAAAACCACTTTAACGCGCACCATGATCAAGCGAATTCCGCCCCATGTGCGAGTCGCTTATATCCTGAACAGTAAGCTTAATACCACCGATGTACTTGCCAGTATCTGCGATGAGCTAAATATTGAGCTGCCTGCAGATGCTGAACTCTCGTTTACAAAAAAATGTATTGATGCCCTTAACCAGGATTTACTGGCCGCCCATGCCGAGGGCAAAAAAACACTGATCGTTATTGAAGAAGCGCAGAATCTAACACCAGAGGTTTTGGAAACCCTGCGCCTGTTAAGCAATCTTGAAACCAGTACCCAGAAGTTATTGCATATCCTATTGGTCGGCCAGCCGGAGTTATTAGAGATTCTCGCCCAGAAAGAGCTGCGCCAACTCAATCAGAGAGTGGTCTCGCGATTCCATCTCTCGCCATTGGATAAGGATGATTTATCCAACTATATCAATCACCGGCTGCATCGAGCCGGCGCAAAAAAAGCCATTTTTGAGCCGGCCTGTATTTCAGCTTTGTTTCGATTGACCGGGGGTGTTCCGCGATTAATTAATCTGGTCTGTCATCAGGCATTGGTTGCAGCCTATGCAAATGGGGAGAAAATGGTCTCCGCCAAGTTAGTCAATCAGGCGGCAGCAGAAATTCTCAGTGAAAACAGAGCGGGTACTAAATCGAAGACAGGCCTGATAGCAGCGGCGGTGCTTATTCTCAGTCTAGCGGCTCTGGCGGTTGTATATAACGCCACCGGCTTGTTTTCATCTCTGGAGGCGTCACCAGTGGCACCGCCGCCGGCCATTATTGAAGTTGAAAAACCAGCGTTAGAGGCGCCAGTGATTGCAGATAGCCCAGCAGCTGAAGTGGTTGAGGATCAGCCCGCCGCTATCGCCAATCCATTTACAGGACTTCTGCTGGCCTGGGGAATTGATGCCGCAGAGGTCTTTAGTGAGGAAGAGCTCTCTTCGGTAGCTGACCTGCAACAGCTGCGTATGGAGAAAATCAGCGCTGTCAGTCTCGGCTATATTGAAAAGGTTAATCGCCCCGGTATAGTTTGGCTGCTCGGCGAAAATGGCTACCTTAAAACCTATATTCTCACCCGTTTAGATGCCGGTACTGTGACTCTGGAGGATCGCCAGGGCGCAACCAGTATTGATAGAGAGGGCTTCGCAGAGAACTGGAACGGGGTGTATCTCTATTTGTGGAAACCGCCACTGGGTTACAGCGCACCGCTAACGGTAACTGGCAATACCGGTAATGGTTTGCAGGTAAATCCCCAGGTAGTCGACTGGTTACAGCTCCAGTTGCAAGCCATAGATCAGGGCAGTGAAAGAGTTATCAGTGGCGGTCGCTACACAGCGGCCGTAGCCCAACAGGTATTGCTGTTTCAGCAGCAGCAGGGGTTGGCGGCAGATGGGATACTGGGTCGCGAGACTCTGATGCGTTTAAATCAGTTTGCTGAGGAAGCCATTCCTCAACTGGTGGAGAGTCAATAATGTCCTATATTCTCAATGCGTTAAAAAAGGCCGAGCATGATCGCAAGCGTGAAGAGCCAGAGGACCTGGACGATTTTGTCAGCGCCGGTTGGGACCCCTATGAGCAGAGGCCCAGGAAGAGTTATGGTTACAAGCTGGCAACTATTATTGTCGCCATTGCCATGCTGCTCTTTTACGGGTTTTATAACCTGACGAATAAGAATGACAGTGATGCAGTGCTGATATCTGAGCCCCTGCAGGCAGTTGAAATTCCGCAGGTAGTTGCCGTTGAAGTTATTCCGCAGTCGGTCGAACCCAGGAGTGAACCGGTCGTAGAGGAGTTTGCAGAAGAGCCTGTACTTAAGGAGTTGCAACTGCCGGAAGTGACTATTGCCGGTCATATTTATATTCGCAGTGGCTCAGAGAAAAACCGAATTTTTATTGGTGATAGAACCTATTATGTGGGTGACAGTATCGACAGTAACTGGGTAATTGAATCCATTAACTTCGACAGCCTGAGCATTCGCTCCGGAAACCTGAGTTCCGAAATCCCCCTGCGCTAAACCGAAGCTCTAATTAAAAGCCCTAATCAGAAAACACTTCCAATACAGAGTCTTTACCGCGATCAAAGCGCTTGGCGCGGCGGTAGGGAAAGACATCCAGTACAAAGCCATCGCGAATTTTCTGCTGCAGGTCCTGCCAGAATTCAACCTCGTAGAGATCGCTGTGCATCTCTTCAAACATTTTTCGCGCCCTGGTATTGCCGGAGAAAAACAGCCGGAACTCCTCGGGGAAAATATCGTTGTCAGACACGGTGTACCAGGTGCCCGCCTGCATCTCCTCCTCCGCGGTGCGCGGCTCGGGAATGCGCCGGAAATTACAGTCGGTCAGTGCGACAATTTCATCGTAGTCATAGAACACCACACGGCGGTGACGGGTTACACCAAAATTCTTTAAGGGCATATCACCGGGAAAAATATTTGCCGCCGCCAACTGCTTAATACAGTTGCCATACTCCTCCATCGCACTGTGTATTTCAGAGTCGCTGGCACTCTCTAAATAGATATTTAGCGGCGTCATATAACGCTCTGTATAGAGATGCTTAATAATCAGCCTGGTGTCGCGAATTTCAATGGATGAGGCGGCAACTTTTTGCAGCTCTTCCAGCAGGGAGTCTGAAAAACGGTCAAGGGGGAAAACCAGGTTATCGAATTCCTGGGTATCCGCCATACGTCCAATGCGATCATGCCTGGAGACCAGCCGGTATTTGTTGCGCACTTCCTGATGAGTAATTTCCTTGGGCGGTGCAAACCTGTCTTTAATAATTTTAAACACAATATTGTATGAGGGCAGTGTAAACACCGTCATCACCATACCTTTGATACCGGGGGCAACAATAAACTGGTCGTCAGAATTGCGCAGATGCTGCACCGACTGTCGATAAAACTCCGTCTTTGCATGCTTTGGAAAACCCAGGGAATTATAAATTTCATAGTCGAGTTTTTTCGGCATCAGGCTTTTTAAAAAATGCGCGTATTGATAGGGCAGTGGTGCATCCACCATAAAGTGGTTGCGGGTAAAACTGAAAATAACACTCAATTCATCGGAGTTAAAAATAGCCGTATCCACATACAGCTGTCCCTGCTCATTGTTGAGAATCGCCAGTGCCATGGGGAAGACCTGCTCGCCATCCATCACCCGGCCAACCATATAGGCCGCCTTGCCGCGGTAAAAAACCGACTCGAGTAAATCAAATTTCAGGGATTCAGGAGAGCCGCTGAGTTCGGGCACCACCTCTTGATGGAAGACATTGAGAATACAGTCCAGGTCCAGCTCTATATCCTCGCCGGGCAGGGAGAACTCCGACTCCTTGAGAATACGCCGGAAAATAT
>JBMYPM010000122.1:0-4669 GCA_049600275.1 Porticoccaceae bacterium
CTGGTTTTACCTGCCGGTCTACAAAAACAGCCAGCACAGGCCATGGCAGTTACGCATTGGCCTCACCCTCTACCGAATACTCGCCGGGCGAAAAAATCTCGCAGCGTTTAGGCGCGTGCCGCGCAAGCAGTGGAGAGAGCTTAAAGGGCTGAATACCGCCAACCTGAGAACTGTCTTTGCCTACCAGGACGCCCAGACCGACGATCAGCAGCTTACCCGACGCGTGGCACTCTCCGCTAAGGACCATGGTGCCACCCTGCTCTGCCCGGCCACTGTTATCAGCGCGGAAAAAACCTATAAAGGCTACTCAATCAAGCTTAACCTGAGTGGTGAAAGAAAAACCATTTACTGCCGCTACCTGGTCAATGCTGCCGGGCCATGGATTAATCCTGTTGCCAAAACCATTACACCCACACCGCCAATGGTCGATGTGGATTTGGTTGAGGGAACCCATGTGGAATTTGCCCAGCAGCTCAGCGACAAATGTTTTTACCTGGAGGCCCAGCAGGATCATCGAGCTGTTTTTGTTATGCCCTACAAAGGTGGCACCCTGTTGGGCACAACGGAGAAAATCTTTACTGGAGATGCCGACCGGGTAGAGCCAGGCCCGGAAGAAATAGACTATCTGCTGGAGGTTATTCGCCACCACTTCCCCCACTTTAACTACGACCCCATCAAGGCCTGGGCCGGTTTGCGGGTACTGCCCAGCGGCGATAAAACGCCCTTTAGCCGCAGCCGCGAAGTTCAGTATGCCGAGAGTGAAAACTATCTGGCCATCTATGGCGGCAAGCTGACCGGCTACAGAGCAACAGCGGAGACGGCGATTAAAAAAATTATTAAATCTATGGGGCTGGAAAAACGTGGCATAGCTAAGGATTCGTCAAAGGTGAAGATTTAACTTTTAATAAATCCTTTACTCCAAAGAGCTACTCGCTTGGCACGATTACTGCAATGATCTTTATAGATTTAAACAAATAGCACCAATTTCACTATTACCTATTGGTGCAGGCGCACCAAAGCAGTCTTCAGTGCAGTATTAATAGTAATTAAGGGAGTTTTAACCAGTGATATTAGGCCAAAAAGCATATTATGCCGCGTATTTGCGCACCAAAGCAGTGCACTCAAGGATTTGTTTTTGCCTTCAAACAACAAGATTAATAAAACCTCAGCTAGGCCATGGATTCAAACCGTGAATAAAGTAAAAATCATCACGCAATTATTCAGACAGCCGTTAAAACTTATTTTCACCGATCTGGATGGCAGCCTGCTCGATCATCACAGCTACAGTTTTAAGCCTGCAGCACAAATGCTCAAGAAACTCGAACTGCTGGGCATCCCGGTTATCCCTATTACCAGCAAAACAATGGCCGAGCTGTTGCCATTGCGCAAACAGTTAAATAACCCTCATCCTTTTATTGTTGAGAATGGCGCGGCAATCTATATTCCCCAGGGTTATTTCTCCAGCCAGCCGCAAAACTCGGTATCGGTAAACAATTTCTGGGTAATAAAAAATGCACCATCCCGGGAAACCTGGCTCGGGTTGCTGCACAAGAACGGCAATGAATTTTCCGGCGAACACCAGACCTTTGATTCAGTTTTTAAACGCCAGGGTGTCGAAGGCATTGCCGAATTAACCGGCCTGAGCAGCACTATGGCGAACTTAGCCAACCAGCGCGAATTCAGCGAACCGGTTCATTGGACAGGCACTGCCGCGCGCAAGAAACTGTTTATTCAAAAAATGCAGTCCCTTGGCGCTACAGTCTTGCAGGGTGGTCGATTTTTAAGTATCGGTGGCGATACAGATAAGGGCCGGGTCCTGCTACAGCTTCAAAACCTGTATCTTCAACAGGTACAACAGCCCGGCTGCGAGACCCTGGCGATTGGCGACAGCGGAAACGATATCTCAATGCTTGAACAGGCCTCTTCGGCCCTGGTTATCAAATCTGACAACCATTCGCCGCCACAATTAAAACGCAGTAAAAACAGTTCTGTAAGTACAAAAACCGGTCCCACAGGATGGGCCGCTGGCGTCGCTGACTGGCTGCAAATTCACCGTTAGAAAAACCAAATACATAGATAAATAAACTCAATAAAAAAAGAGAACTGAATATGGGTGACTTTCACCAAAATGGCGTTATAACAACTCTACACAACCTCTCCAGACGCTCACTCAGCGAGATGGAGCAGGAGCTGCTGGCGTTTTCAAAAACAAGGCCTATGGCACTGATCCTGCCATCCCTCTACTCAGAACTTCAGGGTGATGCCCTACCGGCAATTATTGACCATTTAAAAGAAGTGCCCTATCTCAACCAGATTATTATTGGCCTGGATCGCGCTGACGAAAAGCAATATCGCGATGCAGTCGGGTTCTTTTCAAGCCTGCCACAGCACCATCGGGTGCTATGGAATGATGGCCCGCGCCTGAAGGCCCTGGATGCAAAACTCCAGGCCCTGGGACTGGCGCCCAAAGAACTCGGCAAGGGACGCAATGTCTGGTACTGCATGGGCTATACACTGGCATCGGGCAAAGCTGAGTCTGTGGCACTGCACGACTGCGATATCATTACCTATGACCGCGAACTGTTGGCTCGGCTGATATACCCGGTCGCCAACCCGCGCTTTAACTATGAGTTCTGCAAGGGCTATTACGCCCGGGTTGCCAATGGAAAAATCAATGGTCGAGTATCGCGACTGTTAGTTTCTCCCCTGTTGAGCGCCCTGAAGAAAACCGTTGGCCATACAGATTACCTCAACTATATGGGCAGCTTCAGGTACCCGCTGGCCGGCGAGTTCTCCTTCCGCCGCGATGTACTCAGCGATCTGCGTATTCCCAGTGACTGGGGGCTGGAGATCGGCGTACTCTCAGAGATGCATCGCAACTTCGCCAGCAACCGCCTCTGCCAGGTAGATATAGCCGATAACTATGACCACAAACACCAGGATCTCTCCCTGGATAACGACCAGGATGGCCTGTCAAAGATGTCGATTGATATCACCAAGGCGCTGTTCCGCAAACTTGCCACCCAGGGGGTTGTCTTTAGCCATGAAGCTTTCCGCTCACTCAAGGCCACCTACTTCCGCATGGCACTGGATATAGTCGAAACCTGCCATAATGATGCCATTATGAACGGGCTGACCCTGGATATTCACGAGGAGGAAAAAGCCGTGGAGATGTTCGCCGAAAATATTATTAAAGCCGGTGAAGTATTCTTTAACAGCCCGATGGAAAAACCCTTTATACCCAGCTGGAACCGCGTTATCAGCGCAGTGCCGGATATTTTTGAACAGCTTACCGCTGCTGTTGAAGCCGATGCGGCTGAGTTTGGTGGCCAGTGAGTTTGAGCATGAAAAATTCACAGCTAATCAGTAGCGTAAGGCACCATATTGAGGCTATCTACGAGACCGTTGACTCGGTTGATTACCAGCACCTCAGCGAAGAGCTGATCGCTATTATGCGCCTGCAACAGGTCGACGACGGGCAACCCATTCGCTATATCAATCACTGGGATGAGGCTGACTGCCTTGTGATCAGCTATGGAGACAGCATATTGCAAGAGGGTGAAACACCACTGCACAGTCTCAAGCACTTTCTCGACAAGCAGGTAAAAGGCAGTATCAACGGTGTACATATACTGCCCTTTTACCCCTTTACCTCGGATGATGGCTTCTCTGTCCTGGACTACTCCAGTGTCAATGAATCCCTTGGTGACTGGGCGGATATTGAATATATTGCTGCAGACTACAAACTGATGTCCGACCTGGTGATCAACCACTGTTCAGCGCGCAGCCCCTGGTTTGAAAACTTTTTAAATGGCCGCGACCCCGGGCGCAACTTTTTTGTTACCGCCAGCCCCGATGACGATCTCAGCGCCGTTGTCCGCCCGCGCACTAACCCCCTGCTGCGGGAAGTTAAAACAGCCGATGGTATTCAGCATGTCTGGTGTACCTTTAGCCATGACCAGGTCGATCTAAACTTCCGCAACCCCGAAGTACTAAAACAATTTGCCAGTATTATCCGCCAGTACCTGGACAGTGGCGTGCGAATATTTCGTCTCGATGCAGTGGCCTTTCTGTGGAAGGAGCCGGGCACCAAATGCATTAATCTCGACCAGACCCACGAAGTGATTCGCCTGTTACGCACATTGATCGAACAGGCCCAGAGCGATGCGGTAATTGTTACCGAAACCAATATTCCCAATCGCGAAAATCTCGCCTATTTTGGCAATGCCAATGAAGCCCACTGGATCTATAACTTCTCGCTGCCGCCCCTTCTGGTCAATACCCTGGTCACCGGCGATTGCAACTATCTCAAGCAGTGGATGATGAGTATGCCGCCAGCGCGAAATGGCACGGCCTACTTTAACTTTATCGCCTCCCATGATGGCATAGGCCTGCGCCCTGCCGAGGGACTGCTCGACGACAGTGAAATTAATACGCTGGTGGAAACCATGGAGCAGTTTGGCGGCCGTATCTCCTGGCGTGCTGTGGACGAGGGCAAGAGCAAACCCTATGAAATTAATATCTCGCTGTTTGACGCACTGCAGGGCACCAGGGCTGGCCCAGACCAGTGGGGGCTGCAGCGGTTTATCTGCGCCCATGCCATTATGCTTGCCCTGGAAGGTGTTCCCGGGATCTATATTCACAGCCTGGTGGGTACCAGAAATGATAA
>JBMYPM010000123.1:0-4668 GCA_049600275.1 Porticoccaceae bacterium
GGCCAAGATTAAAAACCAGGGTGCCAGCATGGTCGGCGCATGGCCCAACCAGGGCTATGATTTTGACGAATCAAAAGCGCTTACAACCGATAAACAGCAGTTTGTCGGGCTGCCCCTGGACGATGAAAACCAGTTTGAATTAACCGACCAGTATATCGCCCAGTGGTGCGCGCAGATTATTGCTGAGTTTGGCACTCTCGAATGAGTGCAGACCAGTTGACCGAACTGCCCTGGTACCTGGCAAAACAGTCCGCGCAGATAACCACCAGGGAGATCGCTGTTATCGGCGCGGGGATCGCCGGATGTACTGCGGCGGTGGCCTTAAAGCGCCGTGGATTTAAGGTAACTGTTATCGATCGCCACCCCCGGGCGGGCTGCGAGGCCTCGGGAAACTCCCAGGGTATTGTCTATCCCAAACTTTCGCCGCGTGATGATTTTCTGCCGCGAATTAATCTTGCCGCAATCCAGTTTTGCCGCGACTACTACCAACCTTTTTGGGATCTTGGCCTGGGAAAACAGTGCGGAATTTTAGTGGTACCGGAAAGCCCGAAAAAGGCCGATGATTTTGCCCAGATCAGCCAGCGCTTTGCCGATCGGCCAGATATAGTTCAATCCGTCGACAACAGTGAACTCTGCAAACTGGCCGGCATTCCACTCAAGGCAGAGACTGCTCTCTATTTTTCCCAACTCGGCTGGCTGCCTCCGGCGCTGGTCTGCCAGCAGCTGCTGGAGAGAGATAATATTCCCCTGCTGCAGGCAGATATTCACAATATCAATCACGACAAAAATAAAAATAGCTGGACACTAGAGGATGGCGATGGGCTGACCATCCTGGATAGTGAATCCCTGGTTATCGCCAGTGCTTATGATTGCAAAAACTTTGCCCAGAGCGAGCATTTGCCGCTGCGAAAAATCCGCGGCCAGATCAGCGAGTTGCCCTGCACTGCCGAGAGCAGCCAGTTGCAGACTGTTATCTGTGGTGAGGGTTACTTCACCCCCGCCGAAAACGGCCTGCACAGTTGTGGCGCGACCTATAACAAAGATATTTTTACCCGCGAGGTTCGCGAAGAGGACCACCGGGCAAATATTGCCCAGATCAGCGCCACCGATTCGGGACTGGCTGCAGCTGTAGGTGAGCCGGCTATTGAAAGCCTCAGCGGACGAGCCAACTTCCGCTGCACCACGCCGGATTACCTGCCAATTACCGGTGCCCTGCCCAATTTGCCGGAAATGCTTGAGGACTACGCTATCCTGCGCCGCGATGCGAAAAGAGTACTGCCAACCCGCGGCAGTTACCTGCCCAATCTCTATGTCAATTGCGGTATGGGATCGCGGGGTTTAAGTTATGCGCCCCTGACCGCCGAGATTCTGGCGGCACAGATTGACGGGGAGACAGCACCCCTGGAACAGGAATTGTTAAACGCCATAAATCCGGCGCGATTTATTATTCGCGATCTAAAAAGAAACCGTATTTAAAAACTAAGCCTGTTTAAAGCCCTGATCCTACAGGGCACTGCCCCCGTGGCGAGCTATATAGCTGGCAGTAACCGTATCCATGGTGACTATATGGTTGACCAGCCAATCGGGGAAATCTTTATCGACATAGTGCTCAAGCCGCATGGCCGCTGCCAGGTCATGCTCTGATTGCCAGTGGTTATACTCAACTTTCATGGTCTCCATAAACTGCTGATGGGCCTGCCGGTGGTTCTCTCGTGCCGGAAACTGGTACTCTTCCATATACTTCTCTTCCAGGAAAAAGTGATTTAGCGTATCCACCAGCAGCAGATCCAAACGCCGGTCTATGCTCTTCTCAACCGACTGTAAATCGGTTTTGGCAATCTCCAGAAGACGTTTAATCTCATTGGCATCATCAAAGGCTTTGCGATGCTCGGTATTCATAAACTCAAGGTCCACCTGAGGTGTACATTCGAAATCAGTCATGGTCTGCCCCCTCTCGCTATTAGCCTCTACAGTAACCTAATTTAACTTTATTAACCGGTTTATTATCTATAGCTGTTGATGGCAATCAATGCCGCTGAACTGCTGATAAACTCTTATTGGTCTACTAATGAATTTGGGCTTTTTTTACCTTATGATCCGCCTTTTCACGATCAATCAACTTTAGATCATCAAACTATGAAGAATATTTGTCTATGAAATATATTGGAGCCCATGTCAGCGCCGCTGGCGGCGTTGAAAATGCGCCGATTAATGCCCATAAGATCGGCGCTAGCGCCTTTGCCTTCTTTACTAAAAACCAGCGCCAGTGGCAGGCAAAGCCCCTTTCCCAGCAGAGCATTGAGGCGTTTAAGGAAAATTGTGCGCTGTATAACTTTGCTCCACAACAAATTCTTCCCCACGACAGCTACCTGATCAACCTGGGTCATCCAGAGCGCGATGGGCTGGAAAAATCCAGGGAAGCCTTTGTCGATGAGCTGCAGCGCTGTGAACAGCTGGGTCTTCAATACCTTAACTTTCACCCCGGCAGTCATCTGCGAAAAATTTCTTCAGACGAATGTATTAAGAAAATTTGCGAGTCTATTAACCTGGCGCTGGACGCTACCTCTGGCGTTACTGCGGTCATCGAAAATACTGCCGGCCAGGGCAGCAATCTCGGCTTTAGTTTTGAACAGCTGGCTGCAATGATCGACGGTGTTGAGGATAAAACCCGTGTCGGCATCTGCTATGACACCTGTCATGCCTTTGCCGCCGGTTACGATATGCGCAGCACTGATGGCTGCGAAAAAGTATTTGCCGATTTCGAGAGGATTGTCGGCTTTAAGTATCTCTGCGGAATGCACCTGAATGATTCTCGCTCGGAATTTTCCAGCAGGGTCGATCGCCATCACAGCCTGGGGCTGGGCAACCTGGGCATGAATGTCTTTCAGTTTATTATGCAGGACAAACGCTTTGACGGTATTCCGCTGGTGCTGGAAACCATCGACCCTTCTATCTGGGCGGATGAGATAGATCTACTGCGCAGCTTCCAGACGGCGGTTTAGTCTTCCTGCTGTTGCTGGGCTGCCAACAGGCCGCGGCGATAAATTTCGGCGCTGGCACTGCTGTCGCCAACCTTCTCCAGCACCTCGGCAAGGGCAATATAGGCCTGGGTAGAGGGTTGCAGCGTAACTGCCGCTGACAAATAGTCCCGCGCCTTACCCCAAAAACTCAGCCGCTGGCAGATAAGCCCGAGAGCCAGTAATAGATCCGGATCGTCGCGGTGTTTTTGCAACCATTTCTCCCCCTGCATCAGCTGCTTTTCCGGGGTTGTCGACTGCAGTTCACCAAACTGCACCACCAACTGCTGGTGCCATTGATTATTCAATGCCTTGATCAGCAGCGCCTGCTGTTTGTCCGTGGCAGCGACCCTGCCCAGGCTATTGGCATAGACGGCAATTACCTGGGGATGCCGGTGTAATTTTTTCGGCGTGTAATACCAGATATCTTCCAGCAGGGCTTTTTGCTCGCTGACCGGCAGCTCTGTATCTGCCCTGTATTCATCAATCAGGCTGCAGTAGACATCCAGTTCGAGATTGGCCAGGGCTTCGCCAGTCACCACCTTGTAGTGTTTCAGGTCGCGCAGCAGCTTCTGTAGTGGGCCCCAGTCACCGGCCATATAATAGGCGTCGGCCAGCAGCCGCAAGAGACCGCGGTCACTGGGCTTTTTACTGTGCATAGACCTGAGAATCTGCAGTGCCTCCGAAGGTTTTTCTTCGAGTAGCAGTAGCTCTGCAAGGGCTTTATCGGCGACAAAACTGCTCTTTGGGTAGGTTATTTTTAAACGCTTTAACAGCTGCCTGGCCTGGTCGATCTGGTTATTGTCAGCCGCCGCTCGTGCTGCAAACAGTAAATTGACCACTGGCATTGCCGACTTGTCAGCCGACTGGGAGAGGAGTTTTTCTGCCTGCTGCCAGTCATCCTCGGCAAACAGTATCAGTCCCTCGGCAGTCTGGTTGATTTTTCGGGTACTGCGGCGATTGCGCCACCACAGGCGAAAGCCCCCGGCTCCGGCTATCCAGCGCCAGGTTAGAAGCAACCACAGCAACAGGCCGGTGGCGACCAGGTAGAGCAACAGCCCGGTCCAGGCACTCATCTCAACACTAAAGTCGGTGAAACTCAGCAGGATATAACCACTGCCCTGTTGTAAAACCCATACCAGTGCTGCGCCGATCAACAGCGCAAGCATCAACAGAACAAGCAATTTTCTCACTTCTCTTGCTCCCCGTCAGTGATGCGACTTTGACGCAGAGTAAGCATGGCTTGAACCGCAGCGACCGAGCCGGATATATCTGGCAGGCCCTGGATTACCGGGCGCTCGCCAAGCAGATTCAGGCGCTCGATAAGCGCCTGGCTCTGGCTGTTTAACTGGAAATAACGGGCTAACAGGGCCGCAGTTTTTTCCAGACTGGCGCTGTAGATAACCTGCTCCTCTTTAAGCAGTGCACTCTGGGCCTGTTCGAGGAGCAGATAAATATTGTCTTGGATAATCGACTGCTCATTGCCAGTCAACAGAGGTTCTATGGGCTGTTGGCGTTTTTGCACCACAATCAGCTGGCCGAGCTTTTGGCTAAAGCGCTCAAAGCTATCCAGTAGAGACGGCGCCTGGGTATTTTCCGTTTCAACCGGGTCTGCTGCTTTGGCCTGGCTGGCCGGCTCTATAATCGACAG
>JBMYPM010000124.1:0-4593 GCA_049600275.1 Porticoccaceae bacterium
AAATACGGGTGGCTGTGCAGGATCGATCAGGCCCAGGGTAATTTTACCCATAAAGGCGTTTTCGCTGCCGACCAGGCGCTTGTCAAAATCAAAAGCGCCATTCTTATCCAGTGAGGGATGCTCGGGGTAGTTAGCGGCCAAGACCTGAACCGCATTGTCAGACAGCTCCTGCATATCCAGCATCTTATAAGCCTGGGCCATTACTGCCAGGCCATCTGGTACAGCCGGGGTCTGCTGGAAGTTTTCCACCACAAATCGACCGCGGTTGGCTGCGGCCAGGTAGGCTTTGCGAGAAAAGTAGTAGTTGGCCACATGAATCTCGGCGCGGCCCAGCTGGTTGCGCAGGTTGACCAGGCGCTTTCGCGCGTCCGCCGCGTAGGGGCTCTTTGGAAATCGGGTCAGGAACTCAGAGAGCGTGGCAAAGGCGCTGCGCGCAGAGCCAATATCGCGCTTTGAATTGTCTGTAGGAAGAAAGCTATCGAAAAAGCCAGAGGCCTGTGAAATTTCAGACAGGCCCTTTAAATAGTAAGCGTAATCAACATTGATATGCTGGGGGTGCAGGCGGATAAAGCGGTCTGCGGCGGCAATGCTCGACTCGTAATCAGCAGACTTATAATGAGCGTAGATAAGCTCTAACTGTGCCTGCTCGGCATATTTGCCAAAGGGGAACTGGGATTCGAGCAGTTGAAGATTGCTGATTGCCAGCGTCCAGTTGCCGGAGTTAAGGCTGACCTGGATTTTTTCGTAGAAATCTCTCTCGGTAAAATCTTCGGTGCCTTCTTCGGTGGGTTCCTCATCACCCGATCCCAGCCATGAGCAACCAGAGGTAAAAGTTAAACTCATTAACAGCAAAATAATTGAAGCGTTTTTCATGTAATATTCCCAGCTTGAGATGCGGTTGACCCTGAAGTCGATCTAGTCGTGCATTTAACCACACAGCCTGCCTTAAACCAATCTGTGCGGTTAATTTCACCGCTGCGATAAACAGGCCTGTGGGTATTAGCATTTAGGACAGCAGATATTCGCCAATAACCGCATACAGATTAAAAATATTCTAGTTTAGGGACAGCAGGTTTGACTGATTTTATTGACCACATTGAACAAACAGCCACAGTAGCCCCGGAAGACTGTGGCCGCAGGTTGGATCAAATTGCCGCCGAGCTGTTCCCGGAATTTTCCCGCTCGCGACTGCAGCAGTGGATCAAGTCCGGCGATCTCCGGGTCAATGGCGAGCAACTGCCCCCAAAGCAAAAGTTACTCGGCGGTGAACAGCTATCAATTTCCACCCAGCTAAAAGCCGAGGGCGACTGGCAGGCGCAAGATATTCCCCTCAATATAGTCTTTGAAGATGAACATATTCTTGTTATCAACAAGCCGGCTGACTTTGTTGTCCACCCGGCCGCCGGCAATCGCGATGGAACCCTGCTCAATGCATTGCTGTTTCACTTTCCCCAGCTGGTATCAGTTCCGCGCGGCGGCATAGTCCATCGCCTCGACAAGGACACCACCGGATTAATGGTTGTTGCCAAAACCCTGGCCGCCCACACAGACCTGGTTGCCCAGTTGCAGGCGCGAACCGTCAGCCGCGAGTATGAAGCAGTAGTCAGTGGCGTTATGACCGGCGGCGGCTGTGTCGACCAGCCAATTGGCCGTCACCCCAAGCAGCGAGTAAAGATGGCTGTAGTCAGGGATGGCAAAGAGGCACGCACCCATTACAAAGTACTTGAACGTTTTGAAGGGCATACCTATATCCGCCTGAAACTGGAGACCGGGCGCACCCACCAGATCCGTGTGCATATGGCCAGCATCAAATTCCCCATTGTCGGCGATGATGTCTATGGCGGCCGCTTCCGTATTCACAAAGGGGTCTCGGATCAGTTGCGCGAGACACTTCAGGGCTTTAGTCGACAGGCACTCCATGCCCGAGAGCTGGGGCTAGTGCATCCCCATACAGGTGAATTTGTCAGCTGGCAGTCCGAGCTTCCCGAGGATATGCAAAATTTACTTGAAGCTTTAACTGAAGAGTAAAGGGAGAGGGCCGGTGGCAGAAAATTTCCTTATCCCCGACTGGCCCGCGCCAGCACAGGTTAAATCTGCCATTACCCTGCGCAGTGGCGGCTGTAGTCGTGCGCCCTTTGATAGCAATAATCTCGCGCTGCACGTTAATGACAGTCCAGCCGATGTGCAGAAAAATCGCCACAACCTGGTTGAGACCCTAGCACTACCTGCCCAGCCCCTATGGCTGGATCAATGTCATGGTACGGACCTGGTCTATGTGCCCGAAACTCCGCAGGCAGCCAGCGCCGATGGCAGTTACAGCGATAGAGCCAATACAGTCTGCGCAATTTTAACCGCCGACTGCCTGCCAGTACTGTTCTGCAATCAATCTGGCAGCCAGGTTGCTGCCGCCCATGCCGGCTGGCGTGGACTCTGCGGCGGTATTCTGCGAAAAACTATTGCTACCTTTGAGCATTCACCACAGCAGGTGATGGCCTATCTGGGGCCGGCAATTGGCCCCCAGGTGTTTGAGGTTGGTGCTGAAGTGCTCCAGGCATTTTTACACAGAGCGCAAAATAAACCTCATCAGCAGGCTGTCAGAGAAGCATTTAAAGCCGTCGATGGCAGTGCCGATAAATATCTCGCCGACCTCTATGCCCTGGCCCGGGCTGAATTACACGCCTCTGGTGTCAACCAGGTCTATGGTGGAAACTACTGCAGTTACACTGATAATCAGCGCTTTTACTCCTTTAGGCGCGAGTCAAAAACCGGTCGCAATGCCTCACTGATCTGGCTGCAGGGTTAGGCGCTGGCGGGGCATGAATATTCCTTGTATTTTCCCTGTTTAAACACTTGATAACAGTAGGGTGTTCCATTAGAATTGCCGCCCTCTCGCAGGGGCTAATGGCTCCGAAATAATAAGCGACGGTATTTGGCCTCTACGACTTGTGTGGCCACCATAAATTGGAGCAGAACATGTACGCAGTAATCAAAAGTGGCGGAAAGCAGCATCGAGTTGTCGAGGGTGAGACCTTACTACTGGAAAAGCTTGATCTGGCGACTGGTGATAATATCGATTTTGAAGAAGTCTTGATGGTTGGCGAAGGTGCTGAAGTCAAGATTGGTGCCCCTCATGTCGAGGGAAGTAAAGTGACTGCCGAGATCATCTCTCACGGTCGTGGCGAAAAAGTGAATATCATTAAATTCCGTCGCCGCAAGCACTCTCGCAAGCAACAGGGCCACAGACAGTGGTACACAGAAGTTAAGATTACTGGCATCAACGCTGGATAATTCCAAGAGGATATAGAAATGGCTCACAAGAAAGCTGGTGGTAGTACTAAGAACGGTCGCGATTCAGAAAGTAAACGCCTTGGTGTCAAGGTATTCGGCGGCCAGGAAATCAATGCAGGCAGCATTATTGTTCGTCAGCGTGGAACCAAATTCCACCCGGGCAACAATGTCGGCATGGGTAAGGATCACACATTGTTCGCCACTGCTGAAGGTGTAGTGCAGTTTGTGACCAAAGGCCCGTTGAACCGCAAATATGCAGAAGTGGTAACCGCGTAACATATACCTCTTCGGTTAAAAAAGCCCCTACGCGGGGCTTTTTTTATGGGCGGCTTTTTTTGGCCGGGCACTTTTTCATGAAGCTCTTATCAATCTAGCCTTTTATGCCCGAAATGACACAACCCACTGGCAACTGTAAACTGACCCAATGAAATTCGTCGACGAAGCAACAATTAAAGTTCAGGCAGGCAAAGGCGGCAACGGCTGCATGAGCTTTCGCCGTGAGAAATATATCCCCAAAGGCGGCCCCGACGGCGGCGACGGCGGCGATGGTGGCAGTGTATTCCTGGTTGCTACAGAGGGGCTGAACACGCTTATCGACTTCCGCTTTACGCGCAACTACCGCGCTGAAAACGGCGAGCAGGGTCGCGGCTCTGACTGCACCGGTGCCGGCGGTGATGACCTGACATTAAATGTACCTGTGGGAACCACAGTACTCGATGCCGAAACCGGCGACGTACTTGGCGATCTCACAGAGCTGGCGCAAACCCTTAAAGTTGCCCAGGGCGGCTTTCACGGACTTGGCAATACGCGCTTTAAATCCAGTATCAATCGCGCACCCCGCCAGACATCCCCCGGCAGTGAAGGGGAGATGCGCGAGATAAAATTGGAGCTTAAAGTGCTGGCAGATGTCGGCCTGCTCGGGCTGCCCAACGCCGGTAAATCTACCTTTATCCGCTCCGTCTCGGCAGCGCGCCCCAAGGTAGCTAACTACCCCTTTACCACCCTGGTGCCGAACCTGGGTGTGGTAGGTATGAGCGGCGACAAAAGTTTTGTGGTTGCAGATATTCCCGGTCTAATTGAAGGTGCCTCTGAAGGTGCCGGCCTGGGTATTCGTTTTCTCAAGCATTTAACTCGCACCAGGTTGCTTTTGCACCTGGTGGATATGATGCCCTACGACGCCACAACACCGGCGCAAAATGCCCAGGTGATAGAGCAGGAGCTGGCTAAATTTAGCCCGACCCTGGCTGAAGGCGATCGCTGGCTGGTATTAAATAAAACCGATCTGCTGCCAGAAGAGGATGTTGA
>JBMYPM010000125.1:0-4587 GCA_049600275.1 Porticoccaceae bacterium
ACGGGATTTGAACCCGCGACCTCCGGCGTGACAGGCCGGCATTCTAACCAGCTGAACTACCGGTCCACAATAACCTTGCTTCCTTGGTGGGTGGTACAGGGATTGAACCTGTGACCCTCGCCTTGTAAGGGCGATGCTCTACCAGCTGAGCTAACCACCCCCTGAAAGAAGGAGTGCATTCTACTGAATTGAGGATAGCTGTCAAACATTTTCTAACACTATATACATATAGTTTAGACGGCCCTAAGATATGGCCCCCTATAAGGTCTCCAAAGAAGCAAAAATGCAGATTTATAAAGAATTTAATGTCGAGGCGGCCCATCGTCTTCCCAATGTTCCCGAGGGGCATAAATGCGCCCGGTTGCACGGTCATTCCTTTATGGTCTCTATCCATGTCGAGGGGCCAATTGGCAATACCAGCGGCTGGGTGATCGACTTTGGTGATATCAAAAGTGCTTTTGCACCTATCTACAAACAGCTCGATCACCATTACCTGAATGATATCGAGGGCCTGGAGAATCCGACCAGCGAGAACCTGGCGATTTGGATATGGAAAAGATTAAAACCCGAGCTGCCTCTGCTCAGCTGTATTACTATCAAAGAGACCTGCACTAGCGGCTGCGTTTACCGCGGCGATTGATCTGGCTTTCGATCAACAAGAGTATTGCCAGCAATAAAATCGGTAACAGGCAGATCATCAGCATCTGCTGCCAGTTGATCAGCCCCAGCGCCCAGCCGGCGGATAATGAGGCGAGGGCCTGGAAGGTAAAGACGGTCAAGTCATTGATTGCCTGCCCCTTAAATCTGTCCTGCTTTTTATAGGCTCGCGGCAGCAGTGCGGTGCCGGAGACGAAGAGGAAGTTCCAGCCCACCCCGAGCAGCACCAGCTGCATCCAGAATCCACTGACACTGATATCGAAATAACCAATCCCGATGGTCCCGCAGTAACAGGCCAGTCCAGCGATCATCATTCCCCTGATACCCAGTAGATTGAACAGCAGGGGTGTGGCCAGGGAGGGCAGGAACATTGCCGCAATATGGCTTTGGATTACCCATTTGGTATCGACCAGCGAGTGGCCATAGGTATGGTGCATGCTGATGGGTGTGCCGGTCATAACAAAGGACATCACCACAAAGGCCACAGCGCCGCTGGTCATGGCCAGGAGAAATGTTGGGTTGGCGACGATCTTCCAGGTGGAATTGGCGTTGACGCTTCGCTGTACCTCTGGAACTGCAGTGGGCTTGTAGAAGGCCAAAACCACTGCGCCAATAATGACTGTGGCGGCTGCCAGCCAGTAGGAACCCTGGTAATCCACGGCGGTAATATGGACGCCTGCAACGGCCAGTTCCGGCCCGATAATGGCTGCGACAATACCACCACACATCATTACTGATGCGGCGCTTGGGCCATATTCCGGGGCTACAGCTTCCATGGCGGCAAAACGTGTCTGCTGCAGTGCGGCATTGGTCGACCCAAGCAGAATTGCGGCAATACAAAACAGGGTAAAGCTCTGTTGTTCAAGAGCACTGCTGGCCAGCCAGCAGGCGCTGACACCCAGTGCCATAAATGCCCAGAGGGCGTATTTACGGCCCAGCCACTGCATACAGGCGGTAGCGGGCAGAATGCTCGCTGCGGTGCCAATAACCGTCAGCGCTATGGGCAGGGTGGCCCATTCTGGGGAGGGCGCCAATTCAGCGCCGACAAGGCTGCCAACCAGTATCATCAGGGTCATTATGGAGGCGGCCAGGGCATTGCTCAGGGTTAGTATCCAGACATTGCCGAAGCCGGGGGTAGATATTATCTTCAAATATTACTCGTATGGTCGATTGTTTAATGGATGATCTGAATCACTGGGGTATTTAAACCAAGCTGCGTTATCCCGTATTGGGGGCAGTGAAACTTACGCTGCGGTAACAGACAACAACTACTATAGTCTATATATGGCAGCCTAATTATGAATTGATGAAATCCTTAAAATCAATTGGTGGAACAGGTTTTTCTGGACTACTTTTAAGGGATTGAATCTGGTGTAGACGCCGGGTCTCTATAAAAAGAAGCATTTTTACTGTTCACACAGGGCATCAGTTAACCTCTTACCTACGGAAAAGGCATAAAAATTATGGATAATAACGATCAGCCAACTATCACAGAAATTGTCTTTGCAGCAGTACTGGACAACCATGCCGTCAAAAAGGCCGGCAAGGTTACTGAGGTCGATGCCTCAATGTTGCTGGATGACCTGAAAGTAGACTCCCTGGAGAAGCTCTCCCTGGCCATGGATTTCGAGGACCAGTTTTCAATTGAAATTACCGATGAAGAGATTGAGGGGTTTTTAACAGTTGGCGATTTTATTACCTATCTTGAAAGGGCTGTGGCCGAGTCGGCAAAAGATTCAGCGGAGCCGACCGATAGAGAGCTCAGCGAGCAGCCGGTGGATTTGGATGACGATGCAATAACTGATGAGCAGATCGCTGATCCTGACGAAACCCTGGCTGGCAATTAAGCCGAAAAAATCCTGCCTGGACGTCAGGTTCTGGCATCCCTTCCTGCCGGAGTGCCTGACAGCCACTAACTCCTGTATACTGCCGCGAAAAATAAGGCCTGAAGGCCCCTGGTAATTCAGGTATCCAATAATTTAAAGCGGTTTACAACATGGTAGAAGTCGGCAAGTTCAATAAATTAGAGATCGTTAAAGAAGTAGACTTTGGTGTCTACCTGGATGGTGATGATCTCGGCGAGATTCTCTTGCCCGCACGCTATGTTCCTGAAGATTGTGAAATTGGCGACTGGCTGAATGTATTCCTCTACTTTGACTCAGAAGACCTTTTGATCGCCACCACGGAAACCCCCAGGGTTGAGGTGGGCCGCTGCGAAATGCTAAAAGTTGTAGATATCAACAACGCCGGTGCCTTTATGGATTGGGGGCTGCCAAAAGACCTGCTGGTTCCTTACAGCGAGCAACAAAAGCCTATGGAAGAGGGCTATTCCTATGTGGTCTACGTGTTCCACGATGAGGATAGCGACCGTATTGCTGCATCTACCAGGTTGCAGGATCATCTCGAGGAGGAGTCTGTGTGGCTCAAGCCGAGGCAGGGGGTGGATCTGCTGATTGCCGGTCGCACCGAGCTCGGTTACAAGGCGGTGATCAATGATAAGTACCTGGGCCTGATCTTTCGCGGCGACGCTTTTAGGCCATTGAGAATTGGTGAGCGGTTACCCGGTTTTATTAAGGCTATTCGCAATGATGGGAAAATCGATTTGCTGATAAGCCAGGCGACCCTGCAGGGGGATCACGATTTGGGTGAGCAGATTATTCAGCTTCTTCAAGCTTCTGGCGGCCAGATAACCCTTACTGATAAAAGTGCACCTGAAGAGATTTACGCTGCATTTAAAGTCTCAAAGAAGAAATACAAGCAGGCGCTGGGCACCTTGTATAAGAGTAAACGTGTTGTCCTTAAGCCGGGCGTGGTCGAGCTGGTTTAACCGGCTCTTTTTCTAACCCGCTTTTTTAACCAGCTAAGAACACCACGGTTTTATTGCCGTCGAGAAAAACCCGTCGTTCGATATGGTAGGTAATCGCCTTTGCCAATGCCATACACTCATTGTCACGTCCCACGCGCACCAGCTGATCCGGTTTGTAGTTGTGATCAACACGAGTCAGCACCTGCTCGATAATTGGTCCCTCATCGAGGTCTGATGTCACATAATGGGCAGTGGCACCGATCAGCTTTACACCGCGATCATAGGCCTGGTGGTAGGGCTTGGCGCCCTTAAAGCCGGGCAGGAATGAGTGGTGAATATTGATGCAGCGCCCCGACAGCTGCTTGCTCAGGTTATCAGAGAGAATCTGCATATAGCGTGCCAGCACCACAAGCTCGGTGCCAGTTTCGTCGACAATCTCTATCAGGCGCTGTTCCTGCTGGGCTTTGGTATCTGCGCTCACCGGCAGGTGAATAAAACGCACACCTTCGCGTTCGACCATCGGGCGCAGATCCACATGGTTGGATACCACGGCGGTGATTTCCATATTGAACTCACCTTTGCGACGACGGTAGAGAATATCGTCCAGGCAGTGGTCGTATTTGGAAACCATAATCAGGGTTTTTACCGGCACCTTGGGATCATGAATTTTCCAATCCATGGCAAAGGCTTCGGAGACCTGGCTAAAACCGCTTTTAATTTCTTCGATAGACGGTGAATTTTCCTGCGGGCGAAATACTGCACGCATAAAAAACTTGTCCGTCGACTCATCATCAAATTGCTCAAGGGCACAGATATAGCAGTCTCTATCGGCAAGAAAGCCTGTGACTGCAGCGACAACGCCACTACCGGCACGGCAGGTTCCGGTGAAGATATAGTTGTTTGCCTCTTCTGGCATTGTGGTCATGATTAGCGCCCGGGAAATAAATTTAGCCGCTGATTATAGGGGCGAGAGCGCAAAGATAAAACCGCTGTCTGTTTATTAAGCCTGGGCAATTAGCCATCAATAATAGATAGAATGTTGTAAACTTGGCAAAAAAATAACCTGCGCCAAACCTATGCCGAAAAATAGACTACTTATTCTTGCCCTTATTTTTACACTCTCT
>JBMYPM010000126.1:0-4436 GCA_049600275.1 Porticoccaceae bacterium
TTGTGTAAAGAGCGATAGAATGAGCGCCTTTTTGAACGCTAGGTACAGTTGACCAAATTCTTCCGACCCTGTCGAAGATTTTGTTAGTCTATACAGCGCGCGTTTTAAGCCTCAAAGTAATAAAAGGATCGTATTTGTGTCATCGGATTCACTGGATCAAGCTTGGCTAGCCACCTGTCCCAAAGGGCTTGAGCAATTGCTCGCCCAAGAGTTGCAGGCCCTGGGTGCTGAGAGCACCAAAGAGACTGTGGCCGCGGTGCACTTTAATGGTCCGCGGGAATTGGCCTATCGCGCCTGTCTCTGGTCGCGTCTTGCCAACAGGGTACTGATGCCGCTGCATCAATTTATGCTTAACGAGACCGACCAGCTCTATCAGGAATGCCTGGATATTCCCTGGGAAGAGCATTTCGGCGCAGAGCAAACCATCGCCATCGACTTTATCGGCACCTCGCGGCTAATCGATAACACCATGTATGGCTCCCAGCGGGTTAAAGATGCGATTGTTGACCGTATCCGTCGCGAAGAGGGCGAGCGGCCCAATGTGGATACCAAGAACCCGGATATTCGAATCCAGGTGCGCCAGCACAAGGGGCAGGTGACTGTCTCCCTGGATATCTCCGGCGAGAGCCTGCACCGTCGCGGTTACAGAACCGGGCAGGGCAGTGCGCCAATCAAAGAAAATCTTGCCGCTGCCTTATTGTTGCGCGCCGGCTGGCCGGAGATGATGAAAAACGGTGCGGCGCTGCTCGACCCCATGTGCGGTAGTGCAACCTTAATTATTGAAGGGGCGATGATGGCGGCGGATATAGCTCCCGGCCTGCTCCGTGAATGCTATGGCTTTAGTCACTGGAAACAGCATGACCTGGAACTCTGGCAGTCCATTTTTGATGAGGCTGAACAGCGTAAAGTCGCCGGGCTCGATGCGCTGGAATTGGATTTTCGCGGCTATGATGCCAATCCGCGAGTGCTTGAGTTCGCCACCTTAAATATAGAAAAAGCCGGGTTGGATGAGCATATCCGACTCGCCCATAAGCCTGTCGACCAGTTTGGCAAGGCAACCGCTGACCATGGTTTGTTGATTACCAACCCTCCCTACGGTGAACGTCTTGGCGATGTGGATGGATTGATCCCCATCTACCAAAAGCTCGGTGCGGTTTTGCAAAAGAATTTTCAGGGCTGGAAGGCCGGTATCTTTACCGGCAATGTTGAGTTGGGTCGCGAGACCGACCTGACACCGACGAAACAGTACAAGCTTTTTAATGGCACCATCCCCTGCAAGCTGTTGATCTTTGAGGATATGACGTCGCGATCGGCAAAGATTGAAGAGCGACTCAATACACCAGCGCCCGCTCAGGTCTTAACCGAGGGCGCAAAGATGCTGCTCAACCGGTTGATTAAAAACCAGCGCCGGCTCAATAAGTGGTTAAATAAAACCGATACCAGCTGTTATCGTCTTTACGATGCGGATATTCCCGAATATGCCGTAGCCATTGATATCTATGAAGACGCTGTGCATGTGCAGGAATATGCGCCGCCGGGCACTATCGACGACCGTGTTGCCCGCGAGCGTTTCGCTGAAGTTAAGCAGGCGGTCAAGGAATTTGCCTCAGACGTCGATGGCCAGATTCACTACAAAGAGCGCCGTCGCCAAAAGGGTGACAGCCAGTACCAGCGGTTTAATGAAAGCTCCAGCGACACCATGATTGTCTACGAGGGCAAGGCGCAGTTTGAAGCCAACCTGTCAGACTATCTGGATACCGGGCTGTTTCTCGATCACCGTCCGGTGCGGCGGATGGTTGCTGAACTGGCAAAGGGCAAAAGTCTTTTAAACCTGTTCTGCTATACCGCAGCGGTCTCTGTGCAGGCAGCTCTCGGTGGAGCCAAGCGAACCCTGAGTATTGATATGTCCAATACCTATCTGGATTGGGCACAGCGCAATTTCGATCTCAACCAGCTCAGTGCAAAAAATCACCATCTGTTGCGTGCTGATTGCCTGAAGTGGCTGGAAACCGATGGCGACAAGTTTGATGTTATTTTTCTCGATCCACCCACTTTTTCAAACTCGAAAAAGATGGATTCTGTACTGGATATTCAGCGTGATCATGGCGACCTGATTCGCAACGCCATGGCCAAGCTAAATGAAGATGGCGTTTTAATCTTCTCTAATAACTTCCGCAAATTTAAGATGGATGAGCTGACCCAGCGCCAGTTTAACTGTGAGAATATTACTCCCCAGACCCTGGATATGGATTTTGAACGCAATCCCCGCATTCACAATGTCTGGAAGATCACCAGGCGCAGCAGTTTTGGCTAAGCGGCTCACCATCTACAGCGGCCCCAACTGCCACCTCTGCGAGCAGGCCAAGGCTATTCTCTACCCACTGCTGGCAGAGAAGGGCTGGGATTTAGTCGAGGTGAATATTCAGGACACGGAGTCCCTAAAAGAAAAGTACGGTATTCGAATACCAGTTGTAGAATTGCCCAGTGGCGAGGAGAAAGGCTGGCCCTTTACCGCTGCTCAGATTGGCCGGATGATCGATAGCTGTTTCTAGGCTTTAAACTGCGCCACATATCGATCCAGTGCATTGGCAAACTCCATACGATCGCGCTGGGTCAAAGGCGGCGGGCCACCACCCACCTGCACGCCACTGCTGCGCATACTGTCCATAAAGTCACGCATATTCAGCCGCGCCTTAATATTCGCCTTGCTGTAAAGCTCGCCCCGGGGGTTTAAGGCCTTGCCGCCCTTATCGATCACCTCCGATGCCAGGGGAATATCCGCAGTAATCACCAGATCATCTTTTTCGACCAGCTGGACAATATGGTCGTCTGCCACATCAAAACCGGAGCTGACCTGAATGGATCTCACGCTGGGAATCCGCGGTGTCGATAGCGCCTGATTGGCGACCAGAATCACTTCTATACCGGTGCGCTGAGAAACTCGATAGAGAATATCCTTGATCACAGTAGGGCAGGCATCGGCATCCACATAAATTTTCACAGGCTTTCCCGGCTGTTTATTGAGCGGGCATTTATAGGGCTACTGAGATGCAATTGCAACCCTTCACTTTTTAAGGCTGTTTATCAGTCAGCGGGCTTGTAACTCATTGCATACAGAGTAAAATGACGCGCTTATTTAAATTAACTCAAGTGGCCCCTGGTATGGGTCACCACTGAAGAAGGAAAGCACTATGCCTGCCATTACCCTGCCTGACGGTTCCCAACGTATTTTTGAAAACCCTGTTTCTGTCTCTGATGTCGCTGCCGATATTGGCGCCGGACTAGCCAAGGCTACTCTTGCCGGTGTTGTTGACGGTGAGGTGGTCGATGCCTCTTTTCTTATGGAGAAAGACTCGACCCTGGCGATTGTGACCGATCGCTCTGATGAAGCCCTGGATATTATCCGTCACTCCTCAGCCCATTTGCTGGCTATGGCGGTAAAGCAGTTATTTCCATCAGCGCAGGTCACCATTGGCCCTGTTATTGAAGATGGTTTCTACTACGACTTCGCCTTTGAGCGCGCCTTTACCCCGGAAGATCTTGAGGCTATCGAAGCGCGGATGACCGAGCTGGTGAAAGCCGACCACAGTATTTCCCGCGAAGAGTGGGATCGCGATGAGGCGGTGGAATTCTTTAAGAGTATTGGTGAGGTTTACAAGGCTGAAATTATTGCCAGCATTCCCTCTGATGAGCCGATTGGCCTCTATCGCCAGGGCGATTTTATCGATCTCTGTCGTGGCCCCCATGTGCCGTCGACTGCCAAGTTACCGGCCTTTAAGTTGACCAAGGTTGCCGGTGCCTACTGGCGCGGCGACAGCAACAATGAAATGTTGCAGCGTATCTACGGTACTGCCTGGACTAATAAGAAAGAGCTCAAGGCCTATATCAACCGCCTGGCGGAAGCGGAAAAGCGCGATCACCGCAAGATTGCCAAGAAACTGGATCTCTTCCATATGCAGGAGGAAGCGCCGGGTTCGATTTTCTGGCACCAGAAGGGCTGGAGTATCTACAAAGCCATTGAAGACTTTATGCGCAGCAAGCAGCTTTTGAAGGGCTACCAGGAGGTTAGAACCCCCCAGATGGTGGATTTCAGTCTCTGGGAGAAATCGGGTCACGCGGATAAGTTTGGTGACGATATGTTCTCCATCTCCGCTGAGGACCGAAACTACGCCATCAAGCCAATGAACTGTCCCTGTCATGTGCAGGTGTATAATCAGGGCTTGAAGAGCTATAGAGACTTGCCCCTAAGGCTGGCTGAGTTCGGCGCCTGTCACCGCAACGAGCCCTCCGGCTCCCTGCATGGCATCATGAGAGTGCGCTCCTTTACTCAGGATGACGGTCATATTTTTTGTACCGAAGACCAGATTCAGTCGGAGGTCTCCGAGTTTATCGACTTCCTGCACGAGGTCTATGCAGACTTTGGCTTCGACGAGATT
>JBMYPM010000127.1:0-4406 GCA_049600275.1 Porticoccaceae bacterium
TCGACCAAAAGAAACGGATACCGGTGCGGTAACACATCCATAATTTCAGTAATATTCATTGCGCCTTCCATTTAAAAATATAATTTATCTTATTGACCAGAGACCCGAAGCCATAACTGTTGATTATAGACTTCAGGAGTTCTTAGTTATTATTTTTTTCCAGTGATTTAAGCCTGCGGGCAATACTATCCAACTGGGAGATTCTAACAGCGTTCTTACGCCACTCGCGAGTTTCCATCAGGGGTGTACCCGAGGAGTATGAGCCCGGCTTATCAATAGACTTGGTGACCAGTGAGCGCGCCATTACCTGCACATTATCACAGACATCTATATGCCCAACCAGGCAGGCATCTCCGGCTAAAATACAGTTGCTGCCCAGCGTAGAGCTACCGGCAATGCCAGAATATGCTGCCATTGCACAGTTATCACCAACCACGACGTTATGGGCAATCTGCACATGATTATCAATAATCACGCCATTACCTATCCTGGTATCACCCAGTGCTCCGCGATCAATGGTTGTGCAGGCGCCTATTTCAACATTGTCGCCAATCACCACACCACCAATCTGGTAGATCTTCTGCCAGCTTCCCGAGTCGTCCGGGGCAAAGCCAAAACCATCAGCACCGATTACCGCGCCGCTGTGAACAATTACCCCAGCGCCAATACTGACATCGTGATAGATCGACACATTGGCTGAAATCCGCGTGCCCTCACCCAGCTGGCTGCGAGCACCTATATAGCTGCCAGGGGCCACAGAGCAGCAATCGGCAATCACTGCATCGGCCTCAACAACCACATTGGCACCTATAGAGACATTGTCACCAATCCGCACAGACTTATGGACAACGGCTGAGGCATGAACCCCGACCAGTGCTTGCGGTGCGCTGTCAAACCACTTGGATATCTGTGCATAGCCGAGATAGGGGTTATCCAGTACCAGCAGTGCGCCACTGTAGCTGCCAACATTGGCGATATGCCCGGCTGAAAGAATAACCGCCTCGGCACTACTGCCTGCCAGCTGGCTGGTGTATCGCTCATTTGCCAAAAATGCCAGCTCACCAGAGCCAGCATTTTGCAGGGTATTTAAACCACTTATTAGCGTCTGCGGATCGCCACGCAACTCGGCGTTGAGAAACGCAGCGATATCACCCAGCGAGTAGCTTCCACTCATGGGGTTTTACTTGGTCTTCTTGTTCAGGCGATCGGCGACCTTGGCTGTAAGGTTGCTCTCTTGGCCAGCGATCAAAACAGACTCGGCGCGCAGAAGAATACTGACACCCTCTTCCTTGACAACTTCCTGCAGGGCTTCCTGGGCTACGGGGCCCAGCTCCTGCATAATCTGCTGTTCCAACTGCTTCTGCTCGGCCTGGATTTTCTGGCGAGCCAACTCCGCATCAGCTTTAACATATTCCATTTTCTTCTGGTGACTTTGCGCTTGCTCCTGGGACCAGGTAAGACGCTTGGCTTCAGCTTCTTTAGCCAGGGACTGGAAATCAGCCACAGAGCCTTCAAACTTGGCTTTAAGGGCAACAAAATCAGCACTGGTCTGCGCCTGCTTAATACTGTCCTGGGCTGCATTAGAGCTAAAGATTGCCTGGGCAATATCAACCACAGCAATTTTATCTTCAGCTACTGAAGCCATGGAAAGACTCGCAGCCATAGCGGCGACCAGAATCAAACAGAGTGCTTTCAAATTACGCAAAATATATCTCCCTACTATTTATAATTAATAATTAAAATTGATTACCCAGCGAGAACTGGAAAACTTCAGTCTCATCGAATTCATTTGAGTTAAGCGGTTTGGAAAAACTAAACGTAATCGGGCCAAATCCACTTAACCAGGTTGCACCCACACCAACCGAATAACGCAATTCACCAGCATCTGGCTTAAAGCAGTTAACCTGTGAATCACCACATTTGGTGTTGAATATATTACCAGCATCGACAAAGAATGTAGATTGCACTGAACGCTGGTCTTTTATAAAGGGTAGCGGGAAGATAACCTCCGCACCGAATTCTATCTGGACATTGCCACCAATGGGATCCGGGTCATCGATAAAGGCCGTGGTACAGGGGGGATCCATCAGGTTGCAGGGGGTATCCTGGGGCCCCAGGGTATTGCGCTTAAAGCCGCGCACCGAGCCAAATCCACCGCCATAAAAATTCTTGAAGAATGGCATCTGGGTGGTATCGCCATAGGATTCCCCATAGCCGAGATCCGTTCGTAATTTAAGGCTCAAACCGCGATACAGATGGCGCAGATGCTGGCCTGAGTAAGTCATTTTGTAATATTCCAGGCCAGAACCCGGCAGGGCAAGATTGACTGCCACTCGCTGGGAGGTACCCCTGGTGGCAAATACACCGCGGTTAAGGGTCGACTTAACCCAGTTGATATTGGCGTTAAACACATCAAACTGTGAGCCGTTGGCCGCAATAAAATCGGAAATTTCTTTCGAGGCAAAGGAGCCGGTTTCCAGGTCCAGGTTTTCGTAACCGAGACCAAAACCTATACGCTGGACTTCAGAGACCGGGTAGCCCCAGTTCACCGATGCCCCATAGGTGTTCGTTGAGAAACTCGCGACATTGATCTCATCGTAATCCGTTTCGCGGGCAAACAGGCTGTAGCCGACACTGACGCCATCGACGGTAAAATAGGGCTCGGAGTAGTTAAAATTAAGTGAGCTCTGGTAGGTACTGCGGTTTATGCCTATACCCACCTGCTTGCCGGTGCCGAGGAAATTATTTTCACTGAGATTGGCACCGATAATCAGGCCCGTGCCCTGGGCGTAGCCAACACTGGCACCAATCGATCCTGAAGGCTGCTCCTCCACGGTGTAGACCACATCAATCTGGTCACTGGTGCCGGCAACCGGGATATTCTCAACATTGACCTCTTTAAAGAAGCCGAGGCGCTCGAGGCGCACTTTGGACATTTCAATCAGCGCATTGTTGGCTGAGGCCGACTCCATCTGGCGCATCTCGCGGCGCAGGACAGAATCAGCGGTCTTGGTATTACCGCGGAACTCGATACGGCGAACATAGGCGCGCATACCGGGCTTGATTAAAAAGGTTACCTTGGCGGTATTATCCTCTTCATTGACTTCCGGGAAACCCTGAACCTCGGCGAAGGTATAACCCTCGTTGCCGAGACGACGAGTAATATACTCGTTAGAAGTGGTCATCAATGTCTGGGAAAAAGTCATGCCCTCTTTAAGGATAATCATCGCGCGAACATGGGATTCAGGAATCACCATCTCGCCGGCCAGTTCCACCTCATTGACCCTGAAGATATCACCCTCATTGATATTGATAGTGATATACACAGACTCTTTTTCCGGGCTGATAGAAACCTGGGTAGACTCAATAGCAAACTGCAGGTAGCCGCGATCCAGGTACCAGGATTCAAGGGTCTCCAGGTCACCGGAAAGTTTTTCGCGAGCATATTTGTCATTGCTGCTCAACCAGGACAGCCAGCCAGTGGTCTTTTGCTCAAAGGACTCGAGTAGCTCCTCTTCGCTGAACACATGGTTGCCGACAATATTAATATGCCTGATTTTGGCGACATCGCCCTCATCAATATTGATATTTACCGCGACGCGATTGCGTGGCAACTGTTTTACTTCCGTCTCAACCAGCGCGCCATAGCGGCCCTGGGAGACATACTGGCGCTGTAATTCCTGGGTCATGCCCTCGAGAATCACCTGGCGAAAAATCTGTCCTTCAGCCAGGCCGTTATCACGCAGTGCGGTTAGCAGCTGTTCGGTTTCAATAGCTTTGTTACCGTCGAGATTGATTTCCGTGACAGCTGGTCGTTCAGCCAGGGCAATGACCAGCACCCCGTTTTCGCGCGCCATCACAACATCGGAAAAGTAGCCGGTGCGAAACAGTGAGCGAGTAGCATCGCGAATAGCCGGTTCGTCGACCAGGTCGCCGACACTGATTGGCAGAGCGGCAAACACAGTTCCCGCCGAAACGCGCTGCAGGCCTTCGATACGAATATCATCAACCTGGAAAACCGCCGCGTAAACCGATGCTGAAAAGGCAAAGAGGGCTATAAGGATGCCGCTGAAGAACTGCTTCATGTAATTATTAAAATCCAATTTTAGTTATCTTTTAAGCGACTTTAAAAAGACCGCATAACATCGTTATAAGTGGCAAAAACCATTAACCCCATCAACAGAAAGAAGCCGACTTTATAACCAATTATCTGTACCTGGTCCGAAACTGGCGAACCTTTGACTATCTCGATCAGGTAGTAGACAAGGTGGCCACCGTCCAATACAGGTATTGGCAATAGGTTCATCACGCCGAGCATTATACTGAGAATAGCAATAAAACGAATAAAATTGTCGAAACCGGATTTGGCAGTGTCACCGGCAACCTTGGCAATAGTAATCGGGCCA
>JBMYPM010000128.1:0-4394 GCA_049600275.1 Porticoccaceae bacterium
TAACACCTATTCATAAGAGGTAGGATTTATGAAGAAATATTTTTTGCTGCCTGCGGCAATGCTGTTCTCTTTTTCTGTAATTGCCCAGGATACTGAAGAGTTTCAGCCTGAAGGTGATTTGGAGGATGTAACTTCTGAAATGCTTATCAAGGCATCCACTGATGTGATTGAGCTTGCAGTCGAAGATTGTCGTTACTGGGCTGTGAATGACGGTCTTGAAAGTGCTGAACTGGCTTCCTATTTACTTAACTGTGTTAATGAAGTGCTGCTTTATCAAGGCTTCCAGCCGGTTTCTTCAGTTAATTAATAACGATTTCATACATCGGCTGAAAAAAAAGGGGTGCCAATTGGCACCCCTTTTTTTGTATCCATAAGGCCAGTATTTTCACACTGGCCTTATCTTCTAATTAACTCATTAAGAGCAGCTTAGAAGTTGTAGCTGTACTTGGCATACCAGAAAGCACCACTGAATCCCATTGGAGCAAATTCACTGAAGGTGTTACCAGCGCCGGCAGCTGCATCGTGCAGCTCATCACCAGCTTCGTCAAATACGTTGTTACCACCGATCATAACCGAAGAGCTCTCGTTAAGATCGTATGACAGTTCAACATCAACAACGTACTCGCCTGGGTAGACCAGATCCTGGTTTGAATCATACCAGTCACCGTAGTAAGACAGACGACCCAGTACGCGCCAGCCGTCCATCATATGGTTGGCAGACAGGTTGTAGCGAGTGTCAGGTGACATCTGTTCGATAGACTTTTCACGAGCATCATCGATATATTCGCCGCGAGAAGTAATCTCGGTAGTAGTGTGGTTGTAGGCCAGGTTCCAGGCAGTAGTACCGTTCATACCTTCAGTAGTAGTAGAAAGTACGATGTCGTAACCGCTGGTCTCTGTATCAAAGTCATTGGTAAAGAATCGGAACTTGGCAATATCATCTGCACCAGAAACACCAGTTGCTGCAAGAGTAGCAATTTCTTCTGCTGTTAAGGTGAAGTCTTTAGATAGTGTCAAGCGATCACTTACGTCAATGCTGAAGTAGTCAACAGTGAAGTCGACCTCACCCACGCTTCCGTAGAAACCAAGCGTAAAGTTCTCAGACTCTTCAGGCTGCAGTGCAACAGCACCTTTGAATGCCGCAACTGGGTTAGTTGCAGGAATAACACCTTTGTTTACCAGAACACCATTATCGATCAGTGTTGAGATGTTTGAGGCGTTGATCTGGCCAGAAGTCGGTGCTTTAAAGCCCGTGCTTAAAGTGGCGCGAACACCAAGGTTCTCTTCCAGGCTGTAGTTTGCACCCAGCTTGTAGTTAGTGGTGTTACCAAAGCCGTCGAAGTCTTCGAAACGAACCGCACCAGCTAACAGCAGGTCATCGCTTGCGTCCCATTCAGCGTCAAGATAAACAGCGCTGTTTGAACGGTCGAATGAACCAGCGATATCAGGAGAGAATCCTGGGAAGCCGTTAGTTGATGTACTGAAGCCCTGAACACCGAGGCCGCCATCAATATAAGACTCTTCCTGGCCGGCGCCAATGGTGAACTCTTCTGTACGATGCTCAGCACCGAAAGCCAGGTTAACTGTTTCACTTACAGCATAAGTAAAGTCAGCGTTAAAGTTCACATCAGTCTGGCGGTACAGACCTGGATCGAAGTTGCGTGGAGTGTCTGCACCCAGGCTGGCATTAACAGTGTTGTTAATAAAGAAGTCACCTTCGTTCTCGCCCTGGTAGGCACTCACATCCCAAGTCATACCATTTTCCAGTTCACCTTTTAAGCCAAGCAGGAAGGCTGTGTCGCTGACGGTGCCACCGAAGCGAGGTGTAAAGCCACCGGGGATAGTTTCGTTGAAGTTAAAGCAGTTATCGTCAGCTTTCAGGCCGGCGATTGCTGCAGCCAGTGCTGCGCTTGTTGGATCTGAAGAGTCAACGGCATACTGGTCACAGTTACCTGACATATCGCCAGTGGTATCACCAACCAGCAGCATGCCATCACTAGCGTAAACACCACCACGAGTTAATGGGTTACGGAAGTAGAAACCGCCATCGACATCTTTACTGGTGTAGTTGGCGTAACCATACAGCTCAACATTTTCATTGATCTGGTTGCCAAAGTTAACGAACAGCTTAACGTCGTCGTCAATAATTGGACGACCCCACTTCTGGGCGGGATCTTCTGTAGGGAAGCCTGCAGCGATCAGACCGGCAGCGTCATTGCGCTGGGTTGAACGAACAGTTTCATCAGATGAACCAACTTCCAGGGTTACGTTGGCAAAGCCGTTAGCGCCAAGCTCCATACCCATGTTACCGGCGAAGTATGCCATTTGGCCGTCACCTGCAGAGTATTCGCCTACGCGAACTTCAGCAGTACCGCCTTCGCTTGCATCCTTAAGTTTAAAGTTGATTACACCGGCGAGGGCATCAGAACCATACTGTGCTGCTGCACCATCACGTAAAACCTCAACACTTTTCAGTGCCATACCTGGGATAGTGGAAACATCAGCACCGTGAGAACCGTCTGAGATACCACCAGCTGACCAGATAATGACGTTTGATCTGTGGCGACGCTTGTTGTTGACCAGAATCAAAGAGTGGTCAGGCGCCATACCGCGAAGCTGGAATGGACGTACAAGCGTTGCTGCGTCACTAATTGGCTGGTCATTAACCGAGAAAGAAGGTACTGAGTTACGCAGTAAGTTAGCAACGTCCATATCACCCTGGTTAACCATTTCTTCGCTAGAGATAACGTCAACCGGTGCTACTGTATCAGTGGTTGAACGTGCCTTGGCGCGAGTACCGGTAGTTACAACTTCTTCTACCATGCCTTCATCAGCGGCGAAGGCTACTGTAGGAAGCATAGTGCCTCCAGCAATAACTGCTGCTGCAATCGTATTTAATTTCCATAAGGTTTTAGTGTTCATAAATCTCCCCCGAGATAATTATCAAAAAGGAACGATGCTTTAGTTTTTTATTGATATAAATGCATCGCTGGTGTGCCAGTCTTGACACACCTCTTGTGAAACGAACGGGAAAGCTATTCCCTCAGTTTTTTACGAATAAAAAGTTAATTTTTTTAATCGGGGGAAACCGTGGTTTTAGACCTTTTATTGGGGATTTCACGAACCAGTTTTGGCACCAGGAAACCGGGCAGAATTGCCTGTAGATCTGCGTATATTTTCTTTGCGACAGTTTCTTCGATATCGAAATGGCTGGCGCCGGCGACTGGATCAAAAAGATGCAGGTAATAGGGCATAACATCGCAGTCAAAAAGCCGTTCGCTAAGCTCTGCCAGGCAGTCTGCACTGTCATTGATACCGCGCAGTAATACGCTTTGATTTAAGACTTTAATACCAGAGTCCTGCAACCGTTTAATGCTCTTGACGACCTCAGTATCTATCTCATTGGCATGGTTGATATGCAGCACTACTATGGGTTTCAGCCTTGTTGCAGTGGCCCAGGCGAGAAATGCTGGATCGATTCGCGAGGGAATAACCACCGGCAGGCGAGTGTGAATACGCAGCCGTTTAATATGTTTAATATCGGCTATTTGCTCGGTTAGCCAGGCGAGAAAATGATCGTTGGCAGCCAGAGGATCGCCGCCGCTATAAATAACCTCGTTTATCTCGGTTGCACTGCGTATATAGTCTAAAGCGCTCTGCCACTGCGCTCTGTTTTGGCGATTTTCCTGATAGGGAAAGTGGCGGCGAAAACAGTAGCGACAGTTGATTGCGCAGGCGGGGCTGATAACTAGCAGCAGTCGGTTGGCATATTTATGTACAATGCCTGCGATTGGATTATGACTTGCCTCATCCAGGGGGTCCGGGCCGTATCCCTCGACTTCAGCCTGTTCAGCTGCAATAGGAAGAACCTGCAATAGCAGTGGATCTTCGGGATTATTGGGCTCCATACGCGCCACAAAGGGTCGCGGAACACGCAGGGGAAAATCTGCTATGGCCTGCTGGCTGGTGCTGAGTTGTGCCGTATTGAGGTTTAAGCTGCCGAGTAGATCTTCAATAGTTGTAACAGATTGGCTAAATTCCGCTTTCCAGTCGGGCGTAATGGTAATTGGCTGGGGGGAATTAAGCATGGGGCAGTTTAATTAGTTAATGATTAGTCGCTAAAAGTTAATGGCGGAGTTTACGCTATTAGGGATCGGGGTAGATAGTCTATTACGGCTATAGGCTTTACAGGTAATGATATGAGTTCAGATATAGCATTTATGCGCCGGGCAATTGCCCTCGCCGAACAGGCTGCAGCAGCCGGTGAAGTGCCTGTAGGTGCGCTGGTGGTAAAGGATGGCCAGGTCATTGGCGAGGGGTTTAACCAGCCAATTAGCAGCTGCGATCCGACTGGCCATGCCGAGATTGTTGCCATGCGCAATGCCTGTGCAGCA
>JBMYPM010000129.1:0-4390 GCA_049600275.1 Porticoccaceae bacterium
TTCAGCCACTCGGCCATTTCTCCGTAAACTTGTATTCCGTTTCGCCTGACTAATCTGTTCAGGCGCGCCCGGTCGCGCATTGCTGCGAAGCTCTCGCTTCTTGTCCCAGTGGGACCGCCTTCGGCGTCCAAAATGCTTCGCATTTTGTCAGCCACTCGGCCATTTCTCCGTAAACTCGTTATTCGCCTAGAAGTAAGTGTAGACCTACAACTTGCAGAAATTCTCGGTACTTAAGAGCTGATCTTAGAAACAACTATGCCGCCCTAAAACAGCGGCGGCATAATAGCACATTGGAGATAAAATCAAAGTATCTTATTCAGCTGAATCGTCTGTTGGAGCGGATTCATTACCGCCTTTTTCCATCTGGATACGCTGATAAATTTCTTCTCTATGAACGGCGACTTCTTTCGGTGCATTAACACCGAGTCGAACCTGATTTCCTCGAACTCCCAACACTGTAACTGTGACATCATCACCTATCACAAGTGTCTCTCCTACACGTCTAGTAAGTATTAACATAATTGCTCCTACACTGCTGTTCACCAATCATTGGTGAAAAATATTTCCTTAATCCGCCATACTCACTGTTTTGTATCTAGTGGTCACGGCCAATCCCCCCGGTTGAACGCTGCTTAAAGGTTTAAACCTCTCTCAAGCAGCGCAGAATCTAACAGTTTTTAACTGCTGTGTCCAAAATCTGACCGCTTATGAATCCGATTGTTCAAGTCCAAATGCAGAATGTAGCGCTCTAACTGCCAATTCTAAGTACCGTTCCTCAATTACCACCGTTATTTTAATTTCTGATGTAGTAATCAACTGAATATTGATACCCTCTGCGGCGAGTGATTCAAACATAGTGGCTGCCACACCTGCATGGGAGCGCATACCGACACCAACAATTGAAACTTTGACAATACGATCATCTGTATCGACTTCAATGGCACCCAGGTCCGAAGCAATTTGCTCCAGAAGCTCCGAGGCTCTTTTCAGGTCGTTGCGATGCACTGTAAAGGTGATAGTCGCCGAATTATCTTTGGCGACGTTCTGCACAATTACATCAATTTCAATATTGGCTGCACTAACAGCGCCCAATACTTTGTAGGCAACACCGGGCTGATCCGGTATACCGCGAATAGTTAATTTGGCTTCGTCGCGGTTAAACGCGATACCTGAAACAACTGGTTTTTCCATCTGATCGTCATCCTCGAGAGAAATCAACGTGCCTGAGCCCTCTTCAAAACTGGACATCACACGTAGTGGTACATTGTATTTTCCAGCAAATTCAACAGAGCGAATCTGCAATATCTTTGAACCCTGGCTGGCCATTTCCAGCATTTCTTCAAAGGTAATTTTGTCGAGCCGTTGCGCTTCAGGCACAACTCTTGGGTCGGTGGTGTAAACACCATCGACATCTGTGTAAATCTGGCACTCGTCGGCATTTAGCGCAGCGGCCAGCGCCACCGCTGTGGTATCTGAACCGCCGCGTCCCAGAGTGGTGATATTGCCAGCTTCATCTGCGCCCTGGAAACCAGCCACAACCACAACTTTGCCGGCATTCAGATCATCGTGAATTCGGTGTCCGTCGATCTCCTGGATACGGGCCTTGCCATGGGCATTGTCAGTAAGGATACGTACCTGACCACCGGTGTAAGAGCGCGCTTCAACACCAGCGTCCTGTAACGCCATACATAACAGTGCAATGGTTACCTGCTCACCAGTTGAAACCAGTACATCCATCTCGCGAAGGTTGGGCTCTTCCTGAATCTCCCGGGCAAGGCCAATCAGTCGATTGGTCTCTCCGCTCATGGCCGAAACGGCCACCACAATCTGGTCGCCCGCTCTATGGCCTGCGGCTACTTTTTCAGCAACAGCTTTAATTCGATCAACAGTGCCAACCGAGGTGCCACCATACTTTTGTACAATTAAACTCATCTTCTATATATCTACTTAGATAAAAAGGTCGCTGATTAAACAGCAATTTGGGTTAAAAGTTAAGGACTTCAGACTGTATCCCCAACCCAGCCATAAACAGACTCAAGTGCCGCAGACAGGTTCTCAGTGCTGCCAGCAGCACCCTGGGCCATATCCGGTCGGCCACCACCTTTGCCATCTACCTGGGCTGTGACAAATTTGAGCAGGTTGCCGGCATTGAGCTTATCGGTGAGGTTGCTGGTAACACCGGCGACCAGCGCCGCTTTATCACCATCCACTGCGGCGAGTAAAAATACGCCGGACTGCATCTTTGAGCGAACCTGGTCGGCAACACCGCGCAGGCTCTTGCCATCGGCACCCTCAACAACGGTCGCAAGTACACTGATACCCTTAACCTCTCTCAGGCCTGACATAATGTCAGTGCCTGAAGCGTTGGCCAGCTTACTCTTCAATGCGTCTATGTCTTTCTGCAGCCGACGGTTCTCTTCAACTACCTGGCGTACCTTGTCGGCAACACTATGTCGCGCAGCCCGCACTATACTGGCAATATCATTAAGACTATTTTGTAGCTCATCGATCAGTGCCAGTGCATTATCACCAGTGACCGCTTCGATACGTCGCACACCTGCGGCAACACTGGACTCACCACTTATTTTAAGCAGGCCTATATCACCGGTGCGTGAAGCGTGGGTACCACCACAGAGCTCTACAGAGAAGTCGCCGCCCATACTCAGCACGCGAACTTCATCGCCATATTTCTCGCCAAACAGTGCCATGGCACCTTTTTCGACGGCATCATCCATACTCATCACTTCGGTATTGACCTTGGTATTGCGGAGTATTTCGCGATTAACTATATGTTCAAGCTCACGGATCTGTTCGGCTGTCACCGCTTCGCCATGAGAGAAGTCAAAGCGCAGTCGCTGACTATCAACCAATGAGCCCTTCTGCTGAACATGATCGCCAAGCACATCCTGCAAAGCCTTATGTAGCAGGTGCGTGGCCGAGTGATTTAAGGCTGTGGCACCGCGCACTGTGGCATCAACCACTGCAGTAACAGTTTCACCGGTTTTTACCTGACCTGAAAGCACATGGCCAATATGCAGATGATGATCACCAGACTTGCGACAATCAGTGATCTCTATTTTTGCTGAATTGGTCTGCAGGTAACCGCTATCACCCACCTGACCACCGGACTCGGCATAAAATGGTGTGCTGTCAAGAACAACGACAACCTCAGCATCTTCAATGGCCGATTCAACTTCTTCTCCAGCTGCATACAGAGCAACAACAGTGGCTGAGTTTTCCAGACTGCTGTAACCACAGAATTCAGTGCTGCCATCGACGCGAATGCTATCGGTGTAATCAATACCAAACTGGCTGGCCGAGCGGGCGCGATTGCGCTGCTCTTCCATACATTTTTCATAACCGGCCATATCCAGGCTGTAGCCTTTTTCACGGGCAACGTCGTTGGTTAAATCGGTCGGGAATCCATAGGTGTCATAGAGCTGGAATATCAACTCGCCGGGCAGCACATCACCGGAAACATTCTCCAGCGCCGCTTCAAGCACGCCCATACCCTTATCCAGGGTTCGGGCAAACTGCTCCTCTTCTTTCTTGAGGATAATGGTGATTTCTGCCTGCTTGGTCAGCAGTTCTGGATAGGCTTCACCCATCACTTCACCCAGGGAGGCGACCAGTTTATAAAAGAAACTGCCACTAGCACCAAGATTATGCCCATGTCTTAGGGCACGACGGATTATACGACGCAGTACATAGCCGCGACCTTCGTTTGAAGGCTGAACACCGTCAACCACTAAGAAGGCACAGGAGCGAATATGGTCGGCAACAACCTTTAAGGAGTTTTCCTGCAGATCGGCAATACCAATCACTTTGGCAGCGGCTTTGATCAGGTGCTGGAACAGATCAATATCGTAATTATTGTGCACACCCTGCATTACTGCAGCTATGCGCTCCAAACCCATACCTGTGTCGATAGAGGGCTTGGGCAGCGGCGTCATCTTGCCACTGGCATCGCGCTCAAACTGCATAAACACCAGGTTCCATATCTCGATATAGCGATCCAGGTCATCGTCTTCACTGCCTGGAGGGCCGCCGGGAATATCTTCACCATGATCCCAAAAGATTTCGGTGCAGGGACCGCAGGGGCCGGTATCGCCCATCTGCCAGAAATTATCTTCATCGAGCCGAGACAGTCGTGCCGGATCAACACCAATTTCATTAACCCAGATATCGGCCGCTTCGTCATCGCTGATATGCACGGTTACCCAGAGTCGCTCTTTAGGCAGCTCGAGAACTTCGGTCAGGAATTTCCAGGCAAAATTAATCGCATCACGCTTAAAGTAATCGCCAAAGCTAAAGTTGCCGAGCATTTCAAAGAAGGTGTGATGGCGCGCGGTATAACCGACATTCTCAAGGTCATTGTGTTTACCACCGG
>JBMYPM010000130.1:0-4369 GCA_049600275.1 Porticoccaceae bacterium
ATGGCGGTTCTACCGATGGCTCAACGGATGGTTCTACCGACGGTGTTGTAGCTGTTGAAAAAAGTCCTGCGCAAATTCTCGGCAACCCCCAGTACCAGGCCATCTCCTACGGCGGCTACAGATCAACCAACCGCTCAAACGGCCCCAGCATTGCAGAAATCAAAGAAGATCTGCAAATTATGTCGGCCATGGGTATCAGGGTTCTGCGAACCTACAATACCGGCTTACCTTTTGCCCGTAACACCCTGCGTGCGATCAGTGAGATAAAGCAGGCCGATCCCAGCTTCGAAATGTATGTGATGCTCGGTGTCTGGATTAACTGTAAAGGCGCCTGGACAGCTTCACCGGATCATACCCAGGAAGATCTGGAAAGTAACACCGCCGAAATAGACCGCGCTGTGGATATGGTCAATGAATACCCGGATATCGTTAAGTTTATCGCCGTGGGTAATGAGGCGATGGTGCACTGGGCGACAAGCTATTTTGTAGAGCCGGGTATTATCCTCAATCACGTGAACTATCTGCAGGGCCTTAAGGCCAGTGGTGGTATTCCCGCTGAAACCTGGATAACCAGTTCGGATAACTTTGCCTCCTGGGGCGGCGGCGGTGGTGAATACCACAAGGCCGATCTCAATGCGCTGATCAATGCTGTAGACTTTATTTCACTGCATACCTACCCATTCCACGATACTCATTACAATCCGGTTTTCTGGCATGTACCTGCCGATGAAGAGAGCCTGAGTGACCAGGCTAAGACTGAAGCTGCGATGCTGCGCTCCAGGGACTATGCAATTTCCCAGTACCAGGCGGCGAAAAACTATATCGACAGCAAGTCATTAAGTAGCAAGCCTGTTCATATTGGCGAAACCGGCTGGTCTACCATAGCCAACTGGCAGTACGGCAACCCGGGTTCCAATGCTGCGGACGAATACAAAGAGAAGCTCTACTTCGATCATATGCGCGAGTGGACAGATCAGAATGGTATCTCTATGTTCTATTTTGAAGCCTTTAATGAACCCTGGAAGGATGCATCCAACAGCCAGGGTTCGGAAAACCACTTTGGTCTTTTTACGGTTGAAGGCCAGGCGAAATACGCTCTCTGGGATATGGTTGATAACGGTGTATTTGACGGCTTGACCCGTGGCGGCTCTTCAATCACAAAAACCTATGATGGCAATGAGCAGGCGCTTCTCAGTGCTGTCTTTGCACCGCCGACAAGCACTGCCGGTGGCAACGGCTCTACTTCAAATGTTAATGAGAATCGTACAGCCGGTGAGTTGGTTACTGAATCAATCTATGTGGTTGACGATAGCTCTCTGGTTCCCAGTGGTTCCAATAGCATCACTTACCCCAGCAGCACATTGCTGGTCAATCCCTGGGAAGGCACTTCGGATTTAAGCCTTTCCGAGGGTGTTTTAACTGTGACTACAGGAACTGGTGACTGGTGGGGCGCTGCCCTGGAAATCGAGGCTTCTTCTGGCGAGGATCTCTCGGGTTTTGCCAGTGGTAATTTGGTCTTTGATATCAAAGGTGCTACCGCTTCAACCTTTGCTTTAGGCTTTCAGTCAGGCAAATGGGGCAACAATTCAAGACCACAGGTTAATAATTTTGTGCGCTTTGGGCCAACCGAAACTCGCTCAATTACATCTTCCTGGGTAACCCACCAGATTCCCGTATCTGAGCTTAATAAGAATGCAGACCTCACTGATGTGACATCGCTTATCTATTTTATGGGCGTCTCTTCTTTCGATGGAAAAACTATCGAAGTTAGGAATATCTCCTATAGAAAATAATCTATAGGGGCTATTTTCCTTAAAGAATAGCTGTCTTCGCAGCGTTGAATTCCACAGCGTTGCGGAGATAGTTCCCAGGTTACAGCTTTATTAAACCTCCCTTTAGATAACGAGAATAGATCCTGTTTTTTAAGTGCTATGCTTATAAAAGCACTTAGAAAAACGACAGGAGTCCAGGGATGAGCCGGTATGCCAACGCCCGTGCATTTACGCTTTTAGAATTAATTATTACCCTTGCCATAGTGGCAATCCTGCTGGTGATTGCCACGCCCTCATTTACCAATTTCGCGCAAAAACGCACCGTCAGCCAAAAGACAGTCGAGCTTCGCGGCGCCCTTCAGTTAGCCCGTGGTCTCGCTATCTCACAGCAGCAGATCTGGACCGTGTGCAGCGTCAACGCCCTCAATGCCTGTGTCAAAAAGGACGCTGTGCGCCTGGTAGTGTTTCGCGATAACAATCTGGATAACAGCCTGGGCGCCGGTGAATCCCTGCAGCAGGATATTGACCTCAATGCCGTTCAGCTGGAACTGGCTGCCTCCTTTGGGCGCAGTTATATCAGGTTTTCAGCAAAGGGCGAGGCCATGGAATCAGGCAACTACCAGGTCTGTTCCCGGGATCAGGATTTTGCCTATGGACGTCGAATTATTATCTTTCGCAGCGGTCGTGTTCGGCTATCCAGTGACTCGGATGGCGACGGCTATGATGACAATGGCGGTGTGAAAATTGAATGCCACAGTATCTAAAAGAGTAACGTTGATCTGAATTTTTATCACGTTAGTCGGTCTGTTCTGGATTTTGTTCTGCAGTTGAATAAAGGTAGCTTCTATACAGGATAAAAAGACAAAAGGAGGCTGTGAAGAGGTTATGCCAAGCCAACCAAAAGCAGCAGGATTTTCACTGCTGGAACTGATGATTGTTATTGTAATTGTCGCCATCCTGGCTGCAGTTGCCTATCCCAGTTACCAGCAGCATATAGTGCGAACCAAACGCGCTGCCGCACAGCAGTACCTGCTCGAAGTCTCCAGCCTGCAGCATCAGTTTATTCTCGATAACCACAGTTATGCGACTACCCTTTCAGCGCTGGGCACCAGCCCGGCAACAGCGGTTGGCGACAACTACACAGTCACTATTACCGGGGTTAACAATACCGCCTCACCGCCAACTTTTACTCTCCAGGCCGCGCCTAAATCAGGCACCACACAGCAGGGCAGCGACACGCTGACGGTCAATCACCTGGGACAAAAAAATGCGACCTGGTATGACTAATCCCCGAAGCGTGGCCAGAACTAAAACAAGAGGTTTTAGCATTATTGAAGTGCTGATCACACTGCTGGTTTTCTCGGTGGGTCTGCTCGGTTATGCCTCCTTGCAAGATCGCGCCCAAAAAGCCCAGCTAGAAGTTTACCAGCGTGTGTATGCCCTCAACCTGATTGACTATATGGTCGACCAGATCAGGGCTAACCCGGCTGCCCAGGGCTGTTACGGTCTCGCCGGCATTGAAGTGGGCAGCGGCTACTCCGGTTCATACAGCTGTTCAAGTTATGGAACCGCCGAGACCCAGGCGCAGGTGGCTGCAGCAGTCAACGAATGGAGTGATTTGCTTAAAGGCAGCGGCGAAGTCTCGGCGGGTAATAATGTGGGTGGCCTGCTAAATGCCCGGGGTTGCATTGTTTATAACAACGTCAATGAAACCTACACAGTCTCAGTTGTCTGGCAGGGCCTGGTAGAGACAATCGCGCCGACCAGCACAGACTGTGGCATTGCAGGTTATGGCGGTTCAGCCAGTAAGTTGCGTCGCGCCCTGACCTATAGATTGCAGACGCCGGCACTGGGGAGCTAAGTATGCGTAATTATCCCCAGCGCAAAAAACACCAGTCAGGCTTTTCAATCGTCGAGCTTTTAATCGCCGTAGCACTCGGCATTTTACTCTCCTGGGCAATCCTCGATGTCACATTGACCTCATCGCGTACCGCTCGAGAAGTTGAGCTGACCAGCGAAACGATTGAGAACGGTCGCTATCTCAGCCAGCTGTTAAAGAGCGAAATCCGCCTGGCAGGATTCTATGGGCGTCTGGAAAACTATAGCAGTGGCGCAATAGCCCAGCCCGATCCCTGCACCGAACTTGCAACAGCGGACATGATTAATGGCATGAGTTTCCCGCTGTTTGGCCTGGATGGCGTTGCAGCCGGTGCTACAACCTGCAATGGCGATACATTGTTACCTGGTTCCGATGCCCTGTTAATTCGTCGCGCAGATACAGACTTTGTTACCAGCACCGCCGCCCTGGTTGCTGGCCAACACTATTTGCAGGCAAGAATAAACGCCATGGTACTGGATACCGGAACTAACAAAGCAAACTTTAGCCTGCTGGAAAAAGACGCCATCACCCTGGCCCCCATCCGCGAGTACCACCAGGATATTTATTATGTTGACGATGCCAATGTCTTTAAGCGCCTGAGGTTGGTTAACGGCGCCTATGTCTCTGAGCCTATGGTCGAAGGTGTCGATGATTTTCAGCTGGTCTATGGGATTGACCGCTCGGGAGATGGCATTCCTAACGCAGATGGTGCCAACGC
>JBMYPM010000131.1:0-4314 GCA_049600275.1 Porticoccaceae bacterium
CCGGATGTGCAGTGGCCAGGGTCACCATTGGTGTTTCGAGATTGGAGCGGCAGTTGCGCGCGGCATCCAGGCCAATAGCCGTATGGGGATCCATCAGGTAATCGCTCTCTTTATAGACCGAGCTGATCATCTCAAGCATGCCATCATTGTCACAGCGATAGCTGGAGAATAACTTGCGTGCTTCAACTAGCGCAGAGTCACTCAACTGCATATGCCCTGCTTTGGCATCTTTCATTAACTCTGCAATAACAGCGCCATCGCGATCGTAGAGATCGAACAGCAGGCGCTCGAAATTACTTGAGATCATAATATCCATACTCGGCGCGAGACTCTGCTCGAGAGGACGGGTGCTATGGTCGTTTTCGCTAATACAACGATGGAGAATATCGTTCTGGTTGGTGGCAATAACCAACTGCTCGATAGGCAGACCCATCTTGTGGGCCAGGTAACCGGCAAAGATATCACCGAAGTTACCGGTTGGCACCGAGAATGAGACCTTGCGCTGGGGGCCACCCAGTGAGAGTGACGCCCAAAAATAGTAGACAATCTGGGCCATAATACGCGCCCAGTTAATTGAGTTAACCGCAGCCAACTGACGGCCTTCTGGCAGAAAGGACTGATCGGCAAAACTGGCTTTAACCATATTCTGACAATCATCAAAATTACCATGCATGGCAATATTGTGAATATTGTCTCCAGCGACTGTGGTCATCTGACGACGCTGAACTTCAGAAACTCGGTTGTGTGGGTGGAGAATAAAGATATCGATATTCTCGCAGCGCCGGCAGCCTTCAATGGCCGCTGATCCGGTATCGCCGGAAGTCGCGCCCATAATGACAACTTTTTGTTTGCGCTTCTCAAGGATATAGTCGAGCAGGTTACCCAGGAACTGCAACGCAAAGTCTTTAAACGCCAATGTTGGCCCGTGGAACAGCTCCATAATCCACTCGTTGTGGCCGGTCTGGACCAGGGGTGCAATACCACCATGACGGAAAGTTGAATAGGATTTATCAATCAACTGCTTTAGATCAGCCTGGGGAATGGCGCCGTCAACAAAGGGAGTAATAATCTTTAATGCCAGATCCTGGTATGACAATCCCGCCCATGAAGCAATCTCTTCAGTGCTGAATTTGGGAAGTTCCTGAGGCACATAGAGTCCACCGTCCGGGGCTAGTCCGGTCAGTACAACATCTTCAAAATTCTGTGGCTCACCGCCGCCTCTGGTGCTGATATATTTCATTTACTGATCCAAATGTTCGACGCGGATAAAGCTGACACTACCGCGCACTGTTTCGAGTTGCTCAATATTTTCAACCGCTGCATCCAGTGATTTCTCATAGGTCACATTGGTCAGGATAATAACGTCGACATACTCTTCAGTCGCCGGCTGTTCTTTCTGGACGATTGCCTCAATACTGATACCCGCATCGGCCATAATTTTTGTGATAGTCGATAGCACACCCGGCTTATCCAGTGCAGAGAAGCGCATATAGAAGCTGGTCTCAATATCTTGAATATCGAGAATCTGTTGCGGCTCAACGGCATCGGTCTTAACACCCAGTGCAGGAACCCAGCTATCTGGACTGCTATCCATGGTGCGAGCCACATCAATAATATCGGCAACCACTGAGGAGGCTGTTGGCGCTGCGCCAGCACCAGGGCCATAAAATAAGGTTGTTCCCACGGCATCCGCATTGACCATTACCGCATTTAACACATCATCGACACCGGCGATCAGGCAGCTTTTTGGCACCAGTGTTGGGTGGACACGAATCTCGACACCCTGTTCAGTCTTGCGCGCGATACCCAGATGCTTAACCGCATAGCCCAGTTCGCGAGCATAGGAGACATCCTGGGGCTGCAGTTTAGTAATGCCATCGGTAAAGATCTGCTTGGTATCCAGTGGCATAGCAAAGGCCAGTGACGCCAGGATAACTAATTTGTGCGCCGCATCAATTCCCTCAACATCGAAGGTTGGGTCTGCTTCTGCATAGCCTTTCTCCTGAGCTTCGGTCAGCACATCGGCAAACTCACGACCCTTGCTGTCCATCTCGGTGAGAATAAAGTTGGTTGTGCCATTAATGATGCCGGCCATCCAGTTGACCTGGTTGCCGGCAAGGCCCTCGCGCAGACCTTTAATAATCGGGATGCCACCGGCAACAGCTGCCTCATAGGCAACAATCAGGTTGCGCGACTCGGCATAGGCAAAAATCTCCATACCATGTTCAGCAATCAGCGCCTTGTTGGCAGTGACAACATGCTTGCCATGTTCCAGTGCCGTCATAACTAGGTCGCGGGCAACCGTGGTACCGCCAATCAGTTCGACAACAATATCGATATCGGGATTTTTGGCCACATCAAAGATATCCCGTGAAACATTCAGGGATGATGTGTCGCAATTGGGGTTATCTCGACGGGCGCCAACCTGTGAAATAACAATTTCGCAGTTTGAGCGCGGATTAATTAACGGTGAGTTACGCTGCAGAAGATTGATAGTTCCAGAGCCAACTGTGCCCAATCCGCAAATGCCAACTTTTACCAATCTCAAGGTCTTTCCCCAACTTAATTGTCTGTGAATAAAATAGCGGGCCACATTAATTGCCAGACCCTCCCCTGTCAATAAAAGGAGCGGCAAGAGGTATTAATGCTGCGGTATTATAACCTTAGAAAGTACCTAAATCAGTTAGATTGAACATCTAAGCCAAGGAGTTGGGCAAAATCTGCGGCGGTTCGGTAACCGGGTAGCAGAGTTCCATCCATCAAAACGGTCGCCGGGGTTCCGTTTACGCCAATAGAAGCACCCAGCTTAAAGTGATCCGCGACAGGATTATCGTCGCAGATTGAGATACTGCTGTCCTTGCCATTTTTAAAGTTGGTCAGCGATTGATTGGGATCCTCAGCACACCAGGCAGTGGCTATTTTTAAGTAGGACTGAGACTCCAACCCAGCGCGGGGATAGGCCAGATAGCGAACTTCTACACCCATGGCATTTAACATAGGCACTTCATTGTGCAGTTTTCTGCAGTAACCGCAATCGATATCAGTAAACACGTTCATAATCGCCTTACTCTTACCCTCAGGCTTAAACACAATCATGTCGTCAGGGCTAAGCTGGGAAAATATCTGGCGACGTGTCTCAATTAAGCGCAGTTCTTTAAGGTCGATAAACTGAGTCGGGGTAATCTGGTAGACATTGCCATCAATAAAATGACTGCCGTCCGCGGAGACAAATAAAATCGGACCGCCATCCACATGTACCTCGTAGAGACCTGGTATTGGCGACTTACCCATCACCTTAAAGCTCAGGTCAGGCCTGACTGCTGAAAGCTTGCGCTCGATCATGGTAGAGGCATTTTCTACAGCTGCTTTTTCCTCGGCCGAGACGGCAGCTGATGCCAGGGCGGCAATACTGATTGCTAAAACAAAAATTGATCGAACGATTGAATAAGCCAAGTTGCCATCCTAAATAATATGTGAGTCTGTTGAATATACTGAGTGGATTGTTTGAGTCTATATCCTGGCAGGGGTTCCCAACAGCGACCAACTCAACGGTTTAAAAATTGCAGCTAATATAAGGGCAATCCATTGCCCTTGATCTATATACTTTTTACCAATAGCTTAAAAGCTACTACTAAACAGCCTGTTCGCCAGTTTCTCCAGTGCGAATTCGGATTATTTCATCCAGTGATGAGATAAATATTTTGCCATCGCCAATCTTGCCAGTAGCCGCCGCCTTGGCAATAGCTTCAACAACCGTATCGACCATATCCTGGCCGACGGCGATTTCCATCTTAACTTTTGGAAGAAAATCAACAACATATTCTGCGCCGCGATATAACTCCGTATGCCCCTTCTGCCGACCAAAACCTTTAACCTCTGTGACGGTTATACCCTGGACACCTACATCTGCAAGAGCCTCGCGAACATCGTCAAGTTTAAATGGCTTAATAATCGCTGTAATTAATTTCATTGTTACCAATCTCCTTTTTTTAGAATTGTTCAGGCAAAGATACCTCTTTCACTGGGGATTGCATAGAAAATCTGCAAACTCGTATAAAAACAGCATCTCTAGATAGAGAGTATTGACCTTTAACACTGTTCAGGCAAGTTAAACTGCAACCGGGGATTTTTCACCGGACAAAAAAAACCGGGGTACCCTGTGAAGGGGACCCCGGAAGAGTGGGACTTAAGGGATTACTATTAGTTGTTGGTAAACTCTGGGTAAGCTTCGATACCACATTCAGAGACGTCAACGCCTTCGAATTCGGCTTCTTCGCTAACGCGGATACCAATAACACTCTTGAGAACAACCCA